>JASLEN010000292.1 GCA_030151105.1 Dysgonomonas sp. | reverse complement strand
CTAATATTCATATCTGCGATACCTTGTGTCACCCCTTGGCAAACATAGTCGAAATGTGGAGTTTCTCCTCTAATTACGCAACCGATTGCAATTACAGCGTCAATTTCTTGATTTTCCACCATATGCTTTGTCCCAAAAACTAACTCAAAGCTTCCAGGAACATAATCAACTAAAATATTTTCTTGTTTTACTCCATGTTTCAGAAGCGTTTTACAAGCACCATCTAACATTGCACCTGTTATCTCTTCATTCCACTCCGAAACTACAATCCCAATTCTCATATCTGCTCCATTAGGAACTTTAGTTGCATCATACGATGAAAGGTTATGATATGCTGTTGCCATTTTATTCTTTTTATATTATAATATTCTTAAAAAACTCTCGAACAAAGATATAATCTATTTGAGTAAGACGCAAAGAGGAGTTCTTAAAAACAAACAAATAATTATCTCATTAGATGACTTGATTAGCTACATAGCCCATAGTTAATTTTAGAGTTTTCATGAATGCAAAAAAGGATTGCAAGCCTGAGCCTACAATCCTTTCTTAATTTATCTATTTACAAAGAAGTTATTCTGTTACTTCTACCTTCTCCTCAGTCTTAGGAGCATCAGTCGCCTCACCTCCTTCTAATTGTTTAATCTTCACTTCGGCTTCATCTCTCAATCTCTGAGCTTGTTTTTCAGCTTCTTGAACTAGTTTTTTAGCTCCACCTTTGGCAGCAGCCTTAGCAATAGGATTGCTCCCTGCTTTTTCGACTAGCTTATCAGACTCCGTCTTAGCAGTTTCCACCAACTTAGTTGCTGCTTTGTCAGCTTCACTTCTTATTTTCTCTATTTGCTTAGCCTTATCTTCTGGTGATAGACCTGCAGCGCCACCATCTCCTCCGACTTTACCTCCAAGAAGACCTCCTACAACATTGCCAATTGCATCAGTTGCAGCAGCTTTCATATCTACACCTATTTTTGGACTAGCAAATGTTCCTCCAATAGTCAATGGTATTTTATTTAGGAACTTATTATCCATTGATTTTGGAAGTTTTACTGTTCCTTTATAATCTATTGTTTGATCTAGGCGGGTAACCCCTGCAAGCATCATCTCTCCCCCATCTCCAAAGTTTATATGGAAGGGCTCTGTTGCCAATTCTCCATCTTTGATTTCAAATGGAAGATTTAAATCCTTTGGTGAAATATTATTCAACTTATCAGTTTTGAGAGCAGAACCCAAAGCTGATAGAGTTTTGTTATTTTCCAATTTCACATCACTTGTTTTCAATGCTCCCGAACCTGTCAAAGCACGTAATGTTTCAGATGAAGTAGCACCTAGTTTTGTGTTGAATTTTAGATTCATGGAATACGACCCAACCATATCTTCAAAGATTGGAGCAAACTTCTGAATAGCATCTACCGACTTAAATGTTTGAGCAAACGATACCTTAGTCAATCCTAAGTCAAAATCAACTTTAGGTGTATTAGGGTTTGAGGTATCATACGTACCATTGATATTTGCCAAACCACCCAATGCAGAAGCTCCTACATTGCGCATAGCTAGAATACCATCCTTGATCGTAATAGCTCCAGATAGTGCTGTTATATCTATTTTATTGAATACAATATGTGACAAGCCTGCACTGAGCGCAAAATCAATATTTTTAGGGATAACCACATCCTCAGAGCGCTCGTCTGTTTCTGCAGCAGCCTCAGTTGCGTCATCTCCCATCAACTCATCCAAATCCAAGAATTTGGATTGTATATTCAAGCTTCCTCTCAGAGTACTATTCTTCCAAGCATACCCTATAAAGTTCTCCAATCTACCACTTGCTTTTATATCGCTCTTACCAAACACAACGTCTAAGTTTTCAAGATTCGCATACTTAGGAGTAAACTCTAATGCTGCAGAATTTATTTTCACATCCATAAAGTCTGGCGACTTATAGACCATATTAGACAACTTAAGATGTCCTTTTGCAGCAATACTTTCATAAAGCTCTTTTTCGATTGCTGACATCGTTGTTGCCACTCTTAAATCTGCATCGAGAATTCCATTAAGCTCCATTCCTGCCTCTAGTGGATAAACTTCTTTAATCATCCCTAAATTCAGCTTACCTTCAGCATCAAACTCGACACTACTATCAGTACCAGCTGGAGTCATTCTAAAACTACCCTTGAATGGGTTTCCTCCAAGAGTGAAACCAAATCTATCTACTAGAACCATCACATTGCTTAGTGAACCTCCTTTTCCATTCACTGTCAGCAATAGGTTAATATTATCTACAGACTTAGGCAATGCAGGATACTGGAACATCGCATTGCTTACTGACAATCTCAAATCAAAAGCAGGATATGACTCCTCATCCATCACACCCATCACGTAAGCATCTAACGATACTGCACCCTCAGCTTTCAGCCCTTTAAACTCTTCTGTGTACATAGCAGGTACAAGGGATAACACTTGTTTAAAGTCGGCATTTGGAGCTTTTACTTTCAAGTCAAAGTCCATACCTGTTTCACCTACAAATGCAAATGAACCATCAAGAGAAGTCACCAAGTCATTAAGTACAAACTTGCTATCTACAAATGTAAACTTCATAGCATCAAAATTGGCATTCAATGTAGCATCAGCAGTTCCTTTAACTTTGCTCAAATATGGAATACCATCCATCATTATTGTTATTTCATCTATCACAGATGTAGTATTCAAAGTAGTTTCACTTGCTGAGAAATCTCCTTTCATATTACCATTCCATCCCATAATGTATGCTTTGATGTTTGACTCAAAGTCTTCATATACTATGTTTACATCTTTGATAATAATATTTTTCAAATCTAGATTGAATGGAGCATCATCCGAAACTTCTGACGTAGCCGTCTCAGTGGAATCTACCTTTACAATATCCCAGTTTGTTTTTCCATTTTCTGCAATTTTTGCATATACCGAAGTTTGATCGAGACTGATCTTTCTTACATTGTAGTTGTCACCAAACAAACTAAACAGATCAATAGTCACACTTGCTGACTTTGCATTCAAAAGAGTATCAGCGGCAAACTCATCCTTGCCTATGATCAAAGCATCCTCTAGAGTTAGGGTTGCATTGGGGAAGTTAGAAAATAGATTCAGCCCAAAGCCATCTATTACAACTTCGGCATTCAGGTTTTCATTTGCCATATCCACTACCATATCTTTCACCTTGCCTTTAAAGAATAGTGGAATAAGGAGCATAATGATTAAAATTAAACCAAACACTGCTCCTGCAATAATTAGTCCTTTTTTCGCACTTTTACTCATAATTGTATTGTTTTGTTATTTAATTTTTATTTTCTTCTTGTTATAGGTCTCTACTTCTTTCGTTCAAAAAAGTTTATAATTAAGTTTGTAAAGTTACTGAATATTTTTCTGCTTAAAAGTCAGAGTCTTGATATTCTTATAGTAAATGTAGTGAATATAACGCAAGAGTACATGCCCCAAAGACAGAAAAAGAGACTAAGCACGACTATATTAGTTTTGAAATAACATTTTTTTAAGCTATATTCAGTAGCAACAACCTATTACATACAAATAAAATACAAAAAAATTATCGCAATGAGAAAACTCACACTTTTATTAATTCTTCTGATCTCCATCAGCACTCTCGGAGCACAAACACGAAAAACAACCTTCTATGCTATAGATGGCTCTACTTGGCTTACAAGTGCAGATAGAGACCGAAAAGAAGAGCTATTATGGACAGAGATAGACATCAATCTACAGGCAGCACTTACCAATGAAAGGCTAAGTAAAGAGAAAGGACAGTTCTATCACGATATATTACAAAAACTCTTTCAGCAATGTAAGATTTCTTTTTCAACCATAAGGATTGCAGACTCTGGAAGAGATGCTTTGCAAAATGCAGAGTTCAGATTCTACTTGTCACAAAATGGAGTAAGGGCACGATTAGGCGAGGCTCGCAATGGCGAAATCTTCAACTTTGAAGAATATGGCAATTCGTTCAACTCTGTATTAAGAGAATACTCTTTCAATGCTAAAATAGTGGAAGACTTAGCAAATCCCAATGGAGCTGAGTACAATCTAGACTTTGTAGTGACTGACTTTACAGAGAGAATGGAGATTGTACAAGATGAGTGGGAACGCAATAAAAGAGATGTAGAACTCAAGGAAGTTTCCATTAGATATCTTCTTCCAAAATTTAAAGATCAGAAAAGACAAAGACGATAGATATTTTAATAGCGCAGAAAAAAAGCAAGACTCAAATTACATAATGTAATTTGAGTCTTGCTTTTGTATTATCTAAATAGAAACAGCAAACATATTAAAACAAAAAAAAGACAACTACATTCTTGTAATTGTCTCTTAAACGTCGGGGTGACAGGATTCGAACCTACGACCCCCTGCTCCCAAAGCAGGTGCGCTAACCGGACTGCGCCACACCCCGTTCCTTAATTGCGATGCAAAGATACGAACATATTTCAATATCCAAAATAAAAAGAAGAAATATTTTCAAAAAAGTAGTCCCCACGTTTTCACCTCAATATGAAACTGAGCAATAATTCCCTAGATTTCAGCAGACTACCAACTAACACCCAAGACGAAATCGACAAAATCGAACAAGAAGAAAATAAGAATACACAAAATGCCATTAAAAGTTTACAAATAATCACTTTTCACAACGCTGAGCTGTTTATTTTTGTTAATTTTGCATCTTCTTAAATTTATTAAATATCTTATTTCATGTCTAAAAAATTATTCCTATCGTTCGCTCTGCTAACAATTGGGGCTGCATCCCTATTTTCTCAAAATCTGCAATTGCACTTTGATCCTCGACGTGCGATACATGGCAAAGAAAATTTTCCTCGAAATTATGTAACAAGCACTTTCGAAATGTTCAAACCAGATAAATGGGGTTCTACCTTCATGTTTGTTGATTTAGACTTCAACATGTCTAAAGGAAATATAGGTCTAGCTTATCTAGAGATTGCCCGTGACCAAAATCTAGGTAAACTTCCAATCAAAGCTCACGTAGAGTTCAATGGAGGATTGGTCCGCACTTCTGAAAATCTTGGCTTCAGTATCGACAATGCCTACTTACTAGGAGCATCGTATCCTTTTGCTGTAGGTAAATTCTATTTCAACACTTATGCGACGTATAAGCTATATACATTTGAAAAAACAAGCCACGACATTCAATGGACATTGACATGGAATGCTAATTTCTTCGACAACAAGGTTACTCTTTGTGGATTCTTTGATATTTGGTCTCAAAATAAGATGAAGCAAAAAGAGGGATGGGAAAGTGGAAAGAAGGCTGTTATAATTACCGAACCTCAGTTTTGGTACAACGTGACTCCACACTTCTCTCTAGGATCGGAAATAGAAATCACAAGCAACTTTTACACTATCGACGGAAAAGACAAAGCGTTTGTAAATCCGACCATTGCTGCTAAATGGACATTCAACTAAACAAGGTCAAGCAAATACTAATTTCTATCTCACAACTAGGAATTATAACTATATTTGCGCGAACAAATAAAATAGTGATTGAAGCAATTTAAATCTGCTAATTCAAGAACAAATAAAACAGATGTTAGAAAAAATATTTAAACTTTCCGAAAACGGGACAACAGTGAGAAAAGAATTTGTCGCAGGACTTATTACATTTCTTACCATGGCATACGTCCTTGTAGTCAATCCCAATATCCTAGGCTCTACTGGGATGGATGAGCCAGCACTATTTACAGCCACAGCATTAGCTGCAGTAGTAGCGACCGTATTGATGGGACTATTAGCAAACCTTCCTGTTGCACAAGCTTCGGGAATGGGGCTCAATACTTTCTTCGCTTTCACTATCGTGGGAGCTATGGGCTGCACTTGGCAATTTGCTATTACAGCAGTATTCATTGAAGGAATAATTTTCATCCTTCTTACATTTCTTAATGTCAGAGAACTAATCATCAAGAGTATCCCAAGGGTGCTAAAAGATGCCATACCTGTTGGTATTGGAATGTTCGTTGCCCTCATTGGATTAAAAAATGCAGGCATCGTAACAGGTAACCCAGCAACTCTAGTAGCACTTGGGGATTTTTCTCAACATAGCGTATGGATTGCTGTAGTGGGCCTAATTGTAACCGTTGTGATGTACGTAAAGAAAGTACAAGGAGCTATGCTAATAGGAATAGTAGCTGCTACTGTTTTTGGATTCTTCACAGGAGATGTGTCAATGCCGCAAGATGCGATTGTTTCGTTTCCTCCATCAATAGAACCTGTGTTTGCTAAATTTGAATGGGAAAATGTACTTTCTCTTAATATGGTTATTGTTGTATTTGTTCTTCTACTTGTCAACTTATTTGACACTGTAGGAACGCTAATCGCAGTAATGAGCAAAATAGGAGGAGTGGATGAGGATGGAAACTTCCCTCAAATGAAAAGAGCTCTATTTGCAGATGCCATAGGAACAACTGTAGGATCAATACTAGGAACCAGTACAGTTACTTCATACGTAGAGAGCGCATCAGGAGTAGCAGCAGGTGGACGAACAGGATTGACAGCGATGTCAACTGCATTCTTCTTTGTGCTGGCTCTATTCTTCTTCCCTCTATTCAAGATTGTGCCAGCAGGAGCAACGGCGGCTCCACTCATCATCATAGGATTCTTCATGATGGCATCGGTAGTTAAAATTGACTTCAACGATATGTCAGAAGGTCTGCCAGCATTCATCACCATTGCATTCATGCCATTTACATATAGTATTGCTAGTGGTATTTGCTTTGGAGTATTGAGCTTTGTATTCATCAAGCTTCTTTCGGGTAAATACAAAGATATTACAATCACAGTTGTCATTGTGGCACTGCTATTCCTTATCAAGGTGATATTGGATGCAATGCACATTACAGCCTGATAGAAATAACATATCACTATAAAATAAAAAACGCATTGCTGATATATTAGCAATGCGTTTTTTTATTTCTCCCAAATTATTGTTCTAATGATTTTAGATATAAATCAATATTTAAACTAACATCCTCTAATGAGTTGAGAACAGCTTTTACCTGCGTACGTTTCTCAGCATCATTACTATTGAAGTCTTTGTCACCTTTCTTCATCTGAGCATCACTAGATACAATATCAGTAAAAGGCACTAGCCCTGTTCTAGTATCCATAAGCAAAGCTTGAGTAGTAGCAAAAGCCTTGAACTCTGTACTCGAAAGCAACTTATACTTACGATATATTCCACCAGTAGTATAATATACCAACACCATATCAGCTCTCATCCGCACAGCCACTTCACGAATAGCAGACAACGATGGAGAAGATGGAAGCATAACAGAGGGGATAATAGACACAGACTCTACCCTTACATTTTTCGTCAAGCCAGCGGCAAGCATATCTTGATATTGCTGACGAGAAACTAAATAATCCTCGTCATCCCAATAGTTTCTTTGTATTCTTGGACTTTCGAGTCCAATGATAGCCACACGTAGCGAAGAAGGTAGTGTGAGTTTTCCATCCAATATTTTTTGAATATTTTCTTCCGAAATAGTCGCATCTTTTGTATCAAATAAGGATTGAGTAATTTCATCAGAATAAGCTACTGCCTTTTTTGCAGTTGTATCCGTTGCATAAGTTGCTTGAGGTGCAACGCAAGATGAATTAAAGAAAATGATAGCACATAGCACAATTAGGCTCGACAGTATTTTTCTCATAGTAATATAAAGTTTATCTAATTAATCATTCTAAGATATAACAAAAAAGGAGAAACTCTGTAAGTCTCTCCTTTTTTTGCTTTTTCTATCTAGACTTAATAAGCAGCTAGATAATATGTATTTTGATCCATATATTGTTCGAAAGCTAAAACTCCATCGTTAGATAGCTCAACCTCCTTTTCTTCTCCATTTTGCAAGAAAACAGTTACTACATCTGCATCTTTGTCCATTTTCATCAATTTAGTCTCCACTCCATCAACAACTGAACTCCAAACATTTGATTCGAAATCATATTTGAAATACGCAAACTCGCCTGCTTCATTTTCAATTTTATATCCATCCTCTAGAGTTTCTACAGTATAGATTTTACCATCACTACCTTTTACCTCTTTCACAAGACCTGCATGCATTGGATTCGTTCCTGTCCAAAACTCAATTGAGTTGATTACCAAAAGGTCAGCAGTCATTGTTACAGCATAAGCTGGAGACATCAACACGAATAGAATAGCATTCACAAACTTGCTATCAATATTCTGATTCCAGTTCAAGAACTTACTACTTAAACCAAATGACCCAATACATGATGTAAACATCATACTAGATGCCAAAGCAATAACCATTGCTACGCTCAAAAATCTTCTTTTCATTCTTAGTTATTTTTTAATCTTTTAAAATAAAGTATTATCTCTTATTTCGTGGATGGTGTTCTATGATTTCTTGCCTCAAATACTCCCTATCCATATGTGTATAAATCTCTGTTGTTGTTATTTTCTCATGCCCCAGCATCAATTGTATAGCTCGTATATTTGCTCCCCCCTCGAGCAAATGAGTTGCAAACGAATGACGAAAAGTATGCGGACTAATTGTCTTTTTTATACCAGCCTCTTCTGCATATTGTTTTATAAAATGGAAAACCATGATACGAGATATAGCTGTACCTCGTTTACTCAAGAAAAGAGCATCTTCATGGCCTTTTTTGACAACGATTTCGCCACGATGATACAGATAGCTCTGAATCTCTCTGATAGCAGATGGCGATATAGGCACTAGCCGCTGCTTGCTCCCTTTTCCCTCCACTTTAATAAAACCCTCATCAAAGAAAAGATCCGAAAACTTCAAATTAATAGCTCCGATACTCGCAGTCCACAACTATAGAGTGTTTCTATAATAGATTTGTTACGCTG
>JASLEN010000070.1 GCA_030151105.1 Dysgonomonas sp. | reverse complement strand
TTGTTTCTTATATTTATTGCTTGTTGTTTATCTTGTTTTGCCATCTCTATTCTATTTGTCTAATTGAGGAATACCCAAACATATAGTCTGCATCTCTTGTCTTCAGAGATGCAGACTATTTTCTGATTTTCTTTATTTCTCTCTCATCAAAATATTGATAGGAGTACCTGAAAGGTTCCAATGCTTACGGATTTGGTTCTCTAAAAAGCGTCTATATGGTTCTTTTACCCAATTTGGCAAATTACAGAAGAACACAAATGTAGGAACATGAGTTTTTGGCAATTGTGTTATGTATTTAATTTTCACATATTTACCTTTTATTGCAGGAGGTGGAGTACGAGCAATTATTTCCAACATCACCTCATTCAACTGATTGGTTGGAATACGAGTAGTTTTCACATCATACACCTCTTTCGCAGTTTCTAACACTTTCAAAATACGTTGTTTAGTAAGTGCCGAACCAAAAATAATTGGGAAATCTGTAAATGGAGCTAAACGTTCACGGATAGCATTCTCAAAAGTTCTTATTACTACTTGACTTTTGTCTTCTACCAAGTCCCACTTGTTGACACATACAACAAGCCCTTTCTTATTCTTTTGAATAACAGAGAATATGTTCAAATCCTGACTTTCAATACCTTTCGTTGCGTCAATAACCAGAATACATACATCTGAATTTTCGATAGCACGAATTGAACGTAAAACTGAATAATACTCTATATTTTCGGTCACTTTCCCTTTTTTACGGATACCTGCTGTATCCACAAGGTAAAAGTCCATGTTGAATTTATTGAAACGAGTGTAAATCGAATCTCTGGTTGTACCTGCAATGTCAGTTACGATATGTCTTTCCTCATCCATCAATGCATTCACAATTGATGACTTACCTGCATTTGGTCGCCCTACAATCGCTAGACGAGGAATTTCATCCAAATCTTCGTCCTCTACATTCTTAGGAAGTTTTTCGACCAATAGATCTAATAGGTCACCTGTTCCAGCACCATTTATAGCCGAAACATTGATTGGATCACCCAACCCTAGTGAGTAAAACTCTGCTGATTGATAGTGCAAATCAAAGTTATCAGCTTTGTTAGATACCAAAATAACTGGTTTGTCTGAACGACGCAATATACGTGCCACATTCACATCCAAGTCTGTCAAGCCGTTCATCACATCCACCACAAAGATTATGACATCTGTTTCTTCGAGAGCTACAGTTACTTGTTTATTTATCTCATCTTCAAATATATCATCGGAATTTACAACCCATCCACCAGTATCAATGATAGAGAATTCTTCACCTCCCCATTGCACTTTTCCATATTGGCGGTCTCGTGTTGTACCTGCTGTTTCGTCTACAATTGCTTGTCTCGTCTGCGTCAATCTATTGTATAGTGTTGATTTACCAACATTTGGACGCCCAACTATAGCTACTAATTTTTTCATTTTCTTTTCTTCTTATTTGATACAAAGGTAGTTCTTTTCTATCAATGCATAACAGCATATGAGCCACATTCTGTGTTGCTTTTGTACAAAAAGTTTGGCTCAATGATTGTAAATATACTTTACATTACACCAGATGATACTATCCTTTGGATTTACCATATTTTTTTCGCTTTCGAAACCAGCGAACTCTAAAGCTTCTTTCAGATTGATTTTCTTACGATCATAACTCACAGCATCTTCTAGCGT
Organism: Dysgonomonas sp.; assembly: GCA_030151105.1. Lineage (GTDB taxonomy): Bacteria > Bacteroidota > Bacteroidia > Bacteroidales > Dysgonomonadaceae > Dysgonomonas. The sequence continues at coordinate 5,209 of JASLEN010000070.1, read as the reverse complement.
CGGAGTTTTGCCGTCATAGCGTCTGCGCATTACAGCTTTTTCTCTATAAAAACCGCTTTCATCAGCTTCTCTAGTTGCCACATATACTTTCTCTGTACCTTCCTTCAAAATATAGAGATCATTTCCGTCATATACGTATTCTGATATCATCTTATAGTTTCCATCACTTTTGTCATGGAACATCATCATACCATTTTCTAAAAACTCGAAGCTAACCTTATTTGCAGCATCTATCTCATCTCTAAATGATCTCAGATACTTATCTCGCACAAGCGTTCTATACAAACTATCTTTGTCTTGATTCTCTTTTACCTCTATTTCTGTTTTAACTGCTCCATCTTTCGCCCCAGCATATATGTTTAAATCTGTAAAATTCGTAGTTTTCAGAGTCAAAACAGAGCTTACCCCTCCATCGTTTCCGCAAGCTGAGAACCCGAAAACAAAAGTGATAGCCAATAAAATAGTACCAACTAGATATTTCATTTTTCTTTATTTTCTTTATAAAACAGCATAAAGATAAAAAAAGGCTATCAGATTGATAGCCTTTTTGATATTATATTTCGGTAATTGAATATCAATATGCCCATTTAATATACAAAGCACCCCATGTAAACCCTGCTCCAAAAGCTGTCAATACGATATTGTCTCCTTTTTTAAGCTGAGGCTCCCACTCATGCAAACACATGGGAATAGTACCCGCACTCGTGTTTCCGTATTTTTGGATATTTACCATCACCTTGTCACTAGAAAGTCCCATTCTGCTACCTACAGCATCAATAATGCGCACGTTAGCTTGGTGAGGCACTAGCCACGAGATGCTATCTCCCGTCAGACCATTGCGTTTCATTATCTCCAATGAAACATCTGACATCTTAGATACAGCATGCTTAAATACCACTTGTCCTTCTTGATATACATAGTGCATATCCTCGTCTATAGTGCTATACGAAGCTGGATAAGCAGATCCTCCTCCATACATATGCAAGTGAGGAATGCCCACTCCATCAAGGTGAAGAATTGTATCCATTATTCCATATTCTTCCTCTGTAGGTTCTAGCATTACTGCTCCCACAGCGTCACCAAATAGTGGACAAGTTGTTCTATCTTTGTAGTTTGTGATAGCTGTCATTTTATCTCCAGCCACTACCACTACTTTTTTATATTGTCCCGACTTGATAAAGTTTGAACCTGTTTCCAAAGCATAAAGGAAACCCGAGCAAGCAGCTTGGATATCAAATCCAAGTGCATTTTTTATTCCACAAGCCTCTGCAGTCATTGCAGCAGTGGAAGGGATCGGATAGTCTGGTGTTGTAGTCGCAAAAATAATTACCTCTACCTCTTCTGGTTTGGTATTCGTTTTTTTCAGCAACTCCTCAACAGCCTTAGCACCCATCACCGAAGTACCCATGTTTTCACCTTTCAGTGCTCTACGCTCCTTAATCCCCACACGAGACATAATCCACTCATCGCTAGTTTCAACTATTTGAGCGATATCCTCGTTTGTGATAATTTCGTCAGGAACATAAGCACCGACACCTGTTATTGCAGCTCTAATCATTACGTAGTCGTTTTCTAATAGCAAAAAAATGCCCTAAATGTTTAGGGCTTATTATTCTGTCAGCTAACTAATTAGAGAGCTGCTTCTTTGTTGATTGCGATTTGTCCGCGGTAATATCCACATTCTGTACATACAGTATGGAAGATATGCCAAGAACCACAGTTAGAGCATACTGCCAATGTTGGTGCAGCTATACCATCGTGTGATCTTCTTTTCGCTGATCTCGCTTTCGATTGTCTTCTTTTCGGATGTGCCATCTTCTTTCGTTATTGTTATTTAAATATTATTTTATTCTTTTGTTGGAGATTAAAAAATCTCACCTTTTATTCTAAATCTTTTAGAGCATCCCAACGAGGATCTGTTCCCCCATCTTCACCTCCATCATCCATGTCATCGTCGTCAAAATCATCGTCAACATCGTCATCGTCTTCACTAGCTATTGTTGATCTATGCTTCTTCAACTTGGCAGACACAGTTTTATTGCATTGCCCTGCTGGATGAACATGTTTCATTGGCAAACTGAGAGTTATAAATTCATAGATAAACCATGCAATATTAATCTCTCCTTCATCTTCAGGAATGATAACTATTTCATCACTTTCTTCTGAATATTCTGCTCCAAATTTCACAATCAGTTTGTTGTTTGTATCAACTTCCATTGATACATCATCCAAACATCTATCACAAGGCACTTGCACTGCTCCATTAATCTTAAAGACTAACTCGAATGCAGTAGCTGAACGTGTAACTTTTACGTCAACTGTGAGTTTTCCTCGCTTTACGTCAGATTCTTCATCATTAATCAACTTGAAGTATGAGTTATCCAACTCATACGAATAATCTGTTGACCCGATAGCTAAATCTTTGAGAATTAATTTATAATTACTATATTTTCCCACTTGATGCTTGATTAACTTTAGTGAAACGGAGGCAAAGGTAAGTATATTTTTTATAAAAGTAAATTTTGAAGGGAGTTAAATTTAAATGAAGTTTTTGGGCTACTCCATTTTATCTGCTTCAAGAGTCAAAGATATTTAATTATTGGGACTCAGAGAACAGATGAGAAAATAAACTTGAACATTTTTTATTATATTGCATCTTCTTATCAAGAAAGAAGTTTAATATGAAACTCTACATAAAAAACATGGTATGCAACCGCTGCAATATGGTTGTGGAAACGGAACTTAAACGACTGGGATACACCCCGATTTCGGTCACGTTGGGCAAAGTTACAATAGTTGAAAATTTGAGTGAAGGACACAAAAGAGAGGTCAGCAATATGTTAGAGTCTTTTGGGTTCGAGTTGATTGATGACAAACGCAGCAGACTAATAGAACAGATAAAAACAAATATCGTAGAGTTAATCCATTATAGTGCAGATGATAGATTGAAAACAAACCTATCTGACTATCTGAGTGAAAAACTTCACCTCGATTATAATTATATGAGTAATATTTTTTCGGAAATGGAAGGTACTACTATCGAGAAATATCTGATTGCTCAAAAGATAGAGCGAGTAAAAGAACTTCTAGTGTATGACGAACTCAACTTGAGCGAAATAGCAGAACAACTCAACTACTCGAGTGTAGCACACCTCAGCGCTCAATTCAAGAAAACAACAGGCTTGACTCCTAGCTACTTTAAGAAAATAGGAGCCGAAAAACGCAAGCCACTCGACGAGGTGTAAACAATATAAATCTAACAAAGAATTCTATAACATATCTCCTTTCGTTTCGTAGTATATTTGCATTGTAGTTAAAAACAAACAACGAAATACAACTAGAAATGGAAACAATCAAAAAAGAATATAGCATCCTAGGCATGTCGTGTGCATCGTGCCAAGCCCATGTTCAGTCGGCGCTGAATAAGGCTGATGGCATTGTGGAGGCAAATGTAAACCTTGCTACGCATACAGCCCACATCGAATTTAATCCATCTGTTACTAATCCGAGTAAAATTCAAAAAGCAGTAGATGCTGCGGGTTATGAACTCGTTATAGAAGGTAAAACCAAAGAAGAAATAAAAGCCATTAGAGAGAAACAGTTATCCATTTTGAAACGCAAAACAATTTTGGCTGTCCTCTTCTGTATTCCTCTTGGAGTGATAGCAATGGGCTTTCATACAATGCCTTATGCTAACATTATTATGTGGATTCTTTCTACTCCATTTGTACTTTATTTTGGAAATCAGTTCTTTATAGGAGCTTGGAACCAATTGAAGCACAAGTCGTCCAACATGGATACTCTTGTGGCTCTGAGTACGGGTATTGCCTACGTTTTCAGTATCTCCACTACCCTATTTCCTGAATTTTGGAGAAGTCATGGAATGGAACCTCATGTCTATTTTGAGACCACGGGGATGGTTATCACCTTTGTTCTTTTAGGTAAATTCCTTGAAGACAGGGCCAAACGAGGAACTTCGGACGCAATAGAACAATTGATTGGCTTGCAAGCCAATACAGCAACTGTGGTTCGTGATGGAAAATTCATCGAAATAAAAATAGAAGATATAAAGATTGGAGATGAAATAATAGTTCGTGCTGGCGAAAAGGTAGCAGTGGACGGCGTGGTTATTCAAGGACATTCTTTCATAGACGAAAGTATGATTACGGGCGAACCTCTTGCTGCCGAAAAACATGAGGGAGCAAAAGTATTTGCTGGAACTATAAATCAAACTGGAAACTTCCACTATCATGCCGAGAAAGTGGGCAAAGACACACTTCTTTCTCAAATCATTCGTATGGTAGAGGAGGCACAAGGTAGTCAAGCTCCTATCCAAAAGACAGTAGATAAAATAGCAAGTATCTTTGTGCCAATAGTGGTTATTGTGGCGCTCATTACCTTTGCAGCTTGGATTATTTTCAGTCCTGCAAGCGGTATTGTGCAAGGTCTTCTGTCTATGATTACAGTATTGATTATAGCTTGTCCATGTGCTCTAGGATTGGCTACACCAACAGCCATCATGGTGGGAATTGGCAAAGGAGCTAAAGAAGGTATCCTCATAAAAGGTGCAGAGGCTTTGGAGAAAACAAAGAAAGTAACAACTGTAGTTCTAGACAAAACGGGAACTATCACCGAAGGTAAACCAGAAGTATCTCTGATGAGATGGGTCTCTCTCGAAAACAGCAACCTGAAAGATATATTATATAGTATCGAATCCTACTCGGAACACCCTTTGGCAAATGCAGTGAAAATGCACTTTGAAAAAGAGGCTAAATTGATAAAAGACATCAAAGTGAACACATTGCCCGGAAGAGGTGTATCTGGAACTTATGAAGGAACAGAATATTACATTGGAAATCAAAAACTTATTTCTGAGAATAATATTAATATTGACCCTAATATACAAGTATGGATAGATGAGCAAGCTAAAATGGCAAATACACTCGTTCTGTTTGCTAACGACAAAGAACTGCTTGCCATTATAGGAATCACAGACACCATAAAAGCGACATCAGCGGAGGCAATTGCCAAGTTGAAAGCTTCGGGATTGAAAGTACATATGTTGACAGGGGATAATGAAGCATCAGCTAAGATGATTGCTAGTCAAGTAGGTATAGACCATGTGACAGCAAACGTATTACCTGCCGAGAAAACAGATTTTATTCTCAACCTCCAAAAACAAGGCGAAGTGGTAGCAATGGTGGGCGAT
>JASLEN010000505.1 GCA_030151105.1 Dysgonomonas sp. | reverse complement strand
AGAATACTGATTCAAATCCTCCACACGTATTTCTCGCTCTTTAATTACACCTTTTGTCAATAACAATTCACGCTTAACACCTCTAAGTAAAGGAGTGGAGGGTGTAAAAAAACCTTCTTCATTTTGTAGAACAACATTACTAAAAGTGGTATCCGAAATCATCCCATTTTTAACAATTAAAGCTTCTTCCCCCACTTCCAATTCAGAAGATAGAGTATTGAATATCAATCTATTTTCAGATTTAAAAGTATATTCTATATCATCAGAAACAAGCAACTTTAAATGTTCAACCTCTCTAAATTTATACTCCTGAAAATCAATACTTAATAATTCATTAGAATATAGCACTCTACATTTTATCAAGCCACTATCTAAACCTGATGGAATACTAATTTGCTCATCCAATTGAGGAAATATTTCTCCACCAAAATGGTATTGCATAGTGCGTTCCATACGTTTTTGGTGTAGAGGAAGATTATAGATTTTTCCATCCAAAATCTTTATCGTTTCTATAAATTTGAGACTATTCATCGTGGCAGATACACCTTATTCAACACCTCTTGAAACTCGCTTTCTTCCTCGCTATCAATGGTTACACCACCTCCACTTCTGAAAAAAAGCTGTCCTTCGCTTTGTTCTATAAAACGAATTAAGACCCCCGAATTCAATTCTTTGCCATCAAAATATCCGCAAACTCCCGTATAAAAGCCTCTCGAAACTGGCTCCACCTCATCTATCACTCTCAGCGCCGCCTCTTTGGGCACTCCCAGAATAGAACTTGCAGGCAAAAGTTGAAATACAATATCACCCAATTGAGACTGATAATCAGCAGATAAATCGCCTACAACCTCCGAACTGACTTGCAATATTTCTCGCTCCTCCGTTTTTATTTTGTCAATATATCTATATTTATTTATTCGCACATTGGTGGCTACAGACTGCAATTCTCCCTTCACCATTTCCACCACCAAGCCGTGCTCTCTTTGTTCTTTTTCGCTATTCAAAATCAGACGTTCAGCATCAGGAAGAGCCGCATCAATAGTGCCTTTCATCGGATTGGTGAATATCTTTCCATCTGCTATTTTAACAAATTGCTCGGGCGAAAAACAGACAAATTTATTAGGCACAAAAACCTGATAGAGCGAAGTGCTTTTTGCAAATATTTCGCTCAAGGATAGATCTGTCAACAGTGGAGTTTTGACTGTCAAATTAGCTACAGAAATGACACCAGACTCAAAAGCCGTTTGCATTTTAGAAAACATATCGTGATAGATATTTTTCTCAACAGGTTGTGGTTTGAAGAAATAATTCTCTCGGAGAAATTTTTCCTCAGATTTATTTCCCACTCCTCTTATTTCGAAAAACACTTCATGTTGCTCCATCGGATTTTCGATAAAAATACCAGACGAAACCTCAAAATTGATTGCAAAAAAGAAGGGTTTACCATCCTTTCCACACCTATTCATTGCTGTTCTAATATGCGCTATTTGTTCTGTTTTCATTCTACATTCAATTGAAAATTGAGATACAAATATCACGATTTGTTCTCATTTTGGAAGTACAATTGTCGAATTTAATTGCAATAAATAACTATTATATTTAGGTTATGTCAGAAGTTCAGAAGCTACATTGACGCAAAATTATGTTATATTTGTAGAAGAAATAAGCAAAAGCAATGGAGCAAAAAAAATATGATTGTGTGATAGTGGGCGCTGGAATTAGTGGACTTTCGTTTGCACATTACCTCGTTCGACAAGGAAAAAAAGTCTTAGTTTTGGAGAAAAACGCTACAATTGGAGGCGAGATTCAATCAGCTATTTATCAAGAAGATAAACATTACTGGAGAGAACTTGGCGCACATACTTGCTACAATTCATACACCCATTTACTCAACATTGTCAAAGACTTAGACATCAAAAACGAACTACAACCGCTCGACAAAGGTTCATACGTTATTTATGGAAAAGGACGTATAAAATCAGTAGTGAGCGAACTGAAATTTCCATCTCTTATCATCAATGGATTGAAGATATTTTTCTCATCCAGAAAGGGCAAAACTGTTGAAGAGTATTTTGGAAATATTGTAGGCAAAAGCAATTACAAACACCTATTTACACGCCTATTTAGAGGTGTATTGTCTCAAAATGCAGATCAATATCCAGCCGAATCTTTCCTCAAAAAGAGAGATGGACGTTACGAGAATTTCCCTCGAAAATATAGCTTCAAAAAAGGACAGCATCATCTGCTGGATTTGATAGTCGAAAAAAACAATATTGAAGTATTAAATCACACTTTAATATCTAATATTGAACACAATAAAGAGAATCAGACCTTCACTCTTTCCACCGCAGATGGCAAGCAATATACTGCCAAGAATCTGGCATTGGCTACCCCTCCAAGCACTTCTACTCAGTTGCTCAAAGACTTAGAACCTGATCTGGCGAATCTGTTGGAGACCATTCCGATGTTCCGCTCTCAGTCTATGAATGTGGTGGTGGCAAAAGAAAAG
>JASLEN010000487.1 GCA_030151105.1 Dysgonomonas sp. | reverse complement strand
TAATGGTTTGATTGCTGGTAAAACTTTCAAAATTTATAAAACAGAAGTTGTAGAAGAGTTAGCCGAAATAAAAAAGCCTGCACCATTGAATTTAGAAGCAAGTAGTGAAAAACTGACTACTTTCCTGGATACATACATTGAAGAGTTGAATATCCCAGAACCAACAATTACAATGGGTTTGGTGAATAAACCAGAGGTAAATGAAGAAACAGGTTTGGATGAGGCAAATGTTGTTTACCATAGAGTGATTTATGGAGAAACATTATCTCAAATAGCGAAGAGATATAATGTAACCGTTGACGAGATATTATCTTGGAATAATATTACTAAAGATACTAGTGGACAAGCTACAAGATTGTTGATAATCCTCCCAGAAAAAGAGAATAATCAACAAATTGCAAACAACGAGAATGAGAGTGCAAGTGAGACTGCTCAACTCTAAATTTCAAGAAAAAGTAAAAGCCTTAATCTCTTGTTGTTGTATTTGAAACGAAATTGCTATTTTTGTGATTCACTAGATTTTTATGGAAAAAGAGGATAAACAAAGCTACGCGAGTGATGATCAAATGGTGCAAGATGAATTTCAAGCACTAATCTCTGACTATCTACAAACTAATCATAGACGCAAAGTTGAGATTATAACTAAGGCTTTTGAGTTTGCTCAAAATGCTCATAAGGGAGTGCGTCGCCGTTCGGGTGAGCCTTATATTATGCATCCCTTAGCGGTTGCACGTATTGTCTGCAAGGAAATTGGGCTGGGATCTACTTCTATTTGTGCTGCCCTGCTTCATGACGTTGTAGAAGATACCGAATATACAACCGAAGATATTGCTAAAATATTTGGGGAAAAGATCGCCCTCATTGTGGATGGGTTGACCAAGATTTCTAGTGGTATGTTTGGAGACGATGTCTCAGAACAAGCTGAAAATTTCAGAAAGCTGCTTCTTACTATGTCAAACGATATTCGTGTGATTTTAGTCAAAATTGCCGATCGTTTGCACAATATGCGTACTCTTGGAGCTATGGCTCCAGCCAAACAATATAAAATTTCTGGAGAAACAATGTATATCTATGCCCCCTTGGCGCATAGGTTAGGTTTGTTTGCTATCAAAACTGAGCTAGAGGAGTTGAGCTTTAGATGGGAGAATCCAGAAGTATATAGCGAAATTCAACGTAAGTTGAAAGAGACACATCCACTGCGTTTTGATGTGTATGAAAAATTTGCAAAGCCTGTTATCCGAGATTTGGATAAATTAGGCTTTAAATATGAGATTCGTTCAAGAGAAAAATCTGTTTATTCCATTTGGAATAAGATGCGCTCAAAGGGGATTCCGTTTGAGGAGATTTACGATATATCTGCCGTTCGTATTATTTTTGAGGCAGAGACAGGTGTGGATGAGAAAAAACGTTGTTGGGATATTTATTCTGTTATAACAGATATTTATAAGCTTCGTCCCGATAGAATTAGAGATTGGGTGAGCCGTCCGAAGTCTAATGGTTATCAAGCCTTACACTTGACAGTGATGGGGCCTGATGGGCAATGGATCGAAATCCAGATTCGTAGCCGCCGTATGGATGATATTGCGGAAAAAGGTTTTGCGGCACACTGGAAGTATAAAGAAGGGCACATTGAGGAGGATACTGAATTGGATAAATGGCTGAAAACCATTAAAGAAATCTTGGAAAATCCGAGTCCTAATGCTTTAGACTTTTTGGACACTATCAAGTTGAATCTATTTGCTCAAGAGATTTTTGTATTTACTCCCAAGGGAGAAATTAAGACCTTGGCGCATGGTGCTACGGCTCTCGACTTTGCTTATGATATTCATACTAAGGTTGGGGACCATGCAATTGGGGCAAAGGTGAATCATAAATTAGTCCCTATTTCAGAGGTGCTGAATAGTGGTGATCAAGTAGAAATATTGACATCTAAAACCGCTAAGCCTAAGCCTGAATGGAAAAATCTTGTAACAACTGCAAAGGCTAAAAACAAAATCGAATACTCGTTGCGTAGGCAACGTAAGAAAACTGCCGTAAAAGGGGAAGGTGTTTTGTTGAAAAGCTTTGAAGATGCTAGCATGGAGTTGACTCCAAGTATGTTAGATAAGATTGTGGATTACTATCAGAGAGATAATAAAGAGGACTTGTTCTATGCTATTGGTAACGAGGATATTGATTTGCCAAATAGAGTAGAGCGATTATTGAATCTTAAGAAGTATGGCTCTGATAATGTGCTCTTTAAGTACATGAAACAGGCTTTTCAAGCAGTAACTACCAAAAGCGAAAAAAAGGCTGCGATAACTCCATTGAGATATGATCCAATAGATACCAAGAAGACATATTTGCTCGATCAGGATTCATTCCAGAATAACTTTGTGGTAGCTTCATGTTGTAAGCCTGTATCGGGGGATAAGGTTTTTGGCTATGTGAAATCAGGTAACTTTGTAGATGTGCATAGTATTTCTTGTCCTGTGGGCTTGAAGCTGAAGGCGAGTCATGGCAATCGAATTGTTAACCTGGAGTGGAATGAAAATGCGAAATTTCCATTTGTTTCTACGATCAATCTTACAGGTTTGGATAGAATGGGAATGCTCAGAGATATAACAGAAATTCTTACTTCTAACTCAATTAATATAAAGAGTTTGAAGATAGATACTGAAGCAGGAGTCTTTCAGGGACACTTAGTCCACAGTGTTTTGGCTACAAAGGGCACATATTTTGGCTCATTTGGCTTACCACGATAAGGCACTGGTGCAAGATAAGGG
>JASLEN010000484.1 GCA_030151105.1 Dysgonomonas sp. | reverse complement strand
GGACTGTTTAATCTGACAGTCCTCGAAGAGCCCTACACATTCCCCCTGGAATATGGGCAAGCCAGAAAGAATATTCTACGGGAGCAACTTGTTTTGCAATGGCTTCAAAAAAATATAATTTAGAGGGCTATATAAATTCTTACGAAGCATTTAAAGAATACCGAAGGAACAAAAAATGAGAGTTGAGCTATATTCCGAAAAACACAAGGACAATTGGGACAACTTTGTATCCCAATCCAAGAATGGAACATTCTTGTTCTACAGAGATTTCATGGAATATCACAAACATAGATTCAACGATTTCTCTCTACTGTTTTATAAAGGAGAAAAACTAATAGCACTTCTTCCTGGAAACTTGAAGGAGCAAACCTACTACTCGCATCAAGGGCTTAGTTATGGAGGGCTAATCATGGACAAGTCCACAACAACAGCCTTGACCATCGATATATTTGAACATTTCATCACCATCCTTCGCCAACAAGGAGTCAAAGAAATTATATATAAAACTATTCCTCACATCTACCATACTATTCCTTCTGAAGAAGATTTGTACGCCCTTTTTGTGAACAAAGCACAGATTATAGGACGAGGAATATCCTCTACCCTATTATTAAATGAAGACCATAAATATAGCACAATCCGTAAACGGGGAATAAAAAGAGCGCTTTCTAACAAGCTACGAGTGGAAGAGAATCAAGACATTCAATCTTTTTGGAATATCCTTGAGGAAAATTTACATAAAAGATACAACAGTAAACCAGTACATAGCATTGAGGAGATTTCGATTTTAAAAGAAAAGTTTCCTTCCAATATTTTATTTTTTGGAACATACAATGAAGATAACAAGATGTTAGCAGGATGTATATTATTCATCACCTCCAAAGTTGTGCATCTACAATATATTGCAGCATCTGCCGAAGGCAAAGAAAGTGGAGCTACAGATTTATTAATAGATTACATAGTCAACAGAAGGTGGGATGGGCAAGCCTATTTCGACTATGGCATTTCTACCGAAAACAATGGACTATATCTCAACGAAGGATTGATAAATCACAAAGAAGGATTTGGAGCTAGAGGTATTGCATACGATATTTATAGCATCAAATTGAATTAGGCCACAGATTTATTCCTACCTTTGACGTTATAAAACAAGAGCATAATACAATTATATGAAAGAAAAAGAAATGATTTTCGGCATCCGTACTGTCATGGAAGCAATAGAGGCTGGAAAAGAAATAGATAAAATAGTGATGCGCAGAGATCTTCAAGGCGACCTAGCCAAAGAACTTCTTGAGCTTGCTAAACGAAATAATGTATTCATCCAACGTGTACCAACTGAACGTTTGGATAGATTTACAAGAAAAAACCACCAAGGTGTAATTGCCCTTCTTTCAGCAATTACGTATCAAAAGATAGAAGATATTATTCCTTTTCTTTACGAGAACGGGAAGGATCCTTTCATTATGGTGCTAGATGGACTTACTGATGTGAGAAATTTTGGTGCTATTGCCCGTACTTGTGAAGTGGCTGGTGTAGATGCTATTGTTATTCCTGCAAGAGGTAGCGTGACAGTGAATGCTGATGCGGTGAAAACGTCGGCTGGTGCATTGATGACAATTCCTGTATGCAAAGAAGATAACTTGACTGACGCCATCAAATTTATGCGCAACAGTGGAGTCAAAATCGTTTCGGCAACAGAACGTGCAGCAGAAGTTTATACTGACGTAAAATATGAAGGGCCTATCGCTTTTGTGATTGGAGCAGAAGACACTGGTGTTTCTAACGAGAACCTCCGCATTTCCGACCAATTGGTAAAGATCCCTCAGGTGGGAACTATTAGCTCTCTCAATGTATCAGTGGCAGCAGGAGTCCTAATATATGAAGTAGTAAGACAAAGAAATTTATAATATAAGGGAAATATGAAAAAGGTAATAGCGACAACCAATGCTCCAGCAGCAATAGGACCATATAGTCAAGCAATAGAAGTAAACGGAATGATTTATTGCTCAGGACAAATTCCAATCAATCCTGCAACTGGCGAAGTAGTAGAAGGCGGAATAGTGGAACAAACAAAACAATCATTTGCAAACATCAAAGCCATTCTTGAAGAAGCTGGTTTGACTATGAATAATATCGTAAAGACAACTGTATTATTAGCAGACATCAACGATTTTGCAGCAATGAACGAAGTATATGCAGCCTCTTTCGAAGCTCCATATCCCGCTCGTTCAGCATTTGCTGTAAGAGATTTGCCTAAGGCTGTATTAGTTGAGATAGAAGTTATTGCTGCGAGATAAGATGACTTTCGACATCCAATATATGTATCGTTGCATTCAGCTTGCACTGAAAGGGAAAGGCTACACTAGCCCCAACCCGATGGTGGGAGCTGTTGTGGTATATAAGAATACTATAATTGGCGAAGGCTATCATAGAAAGGCTGGCGAAGGACATGCTGAGGTGAATGCAATAGCAAGTGTGAAAAATAAAGAACTTCTCAAAGAATCTACACTTTATGTATCTCTTGAGCCTTGTTCACATCATGGGAAAACTCCTCCATGCGCTCAACTAATCATTGATTCACAAATACCCAATGTCGTAATAGGCTGCCTAGATCCTTTCCCTGAAGTATCAGGAAGAGGTATAAAAATGCTACATGAAGCTGGGATAAAAACAAAAGTGGGAGTTATGGAGCAAGAATGCCAAACTTTAAACAAGGAGTTTATCACTTCTCAAACCCTAAGCAGACCATACATCTATCTCAAATGGGCACAGTCGGCTGATGGCTTTATGGATAGAAAGCGAACAGAGGAAAACACAACACCAACCGTTCTTTCTAATGATTTCACTAAAATTCTTGTGCACAAGCTGAGGGCTGAAACTGACGCTATTATGGTGGGAACAAATACGGCAATAGCTGATAATCCCTCCCTAACTACAAGACTCTGGAATGGTAAAAATCCTATCCGTATTATTATAGATAGGACTTTGAGAATCCCACAATCTTACAATATATATAATGCCAGTTCAAAGACTATCATCATTACAGCAAAAGAGGATTTGCCAACAAACGCTAAAAACATTGAATTTATATGTATAAAATTTGATGAGCAGTTTCTATCACACCTCTTTTCCGAGCTCTGCAAACGGGGCATACAATCTATTATGATAGAGGGCGGCGGCAAACTTTTAAGCTCAATTATAGATGCCAAAATGTGGGATGAGGCATTCGTAGAGACAACAGGGAGTATATTTAATGCAGGTACACCTGCGCCCAAGATAGACGGAAAATTGATTGATGAAAGATTTTACAAGCAGTCTAAACGCTTACACTTTGTAGAATCAACTAATTTAAAAATTTATAAATATTAGATTTATTGACGCATAAGCCGAAATTCTTTCTATTTTTGCACATTGATAGTATACAAAAACATGTATAAACAAATGAATTTGAAACACTTTTTATACCCTTTAGCCTGTCTAATTTTGGTTGTAGCATTTGCTGCATGCAACAGTGACAATGAATACACAGTGGATGGTGAACAATCAGCCGAAGGTAGAATTATAAGCTTCTCGATAGATGCTAAACCCTACACAGCAATAGACTCGTTGACCTATCCATCATTCAAAGGCACAAAGTTTACGATACAAAACAGAGGTGGGTATAACATATTCAACAATGACTCTCTACCTGTGCAATCGAGTATCAGATCATTACATCTAACGCTTCAATATGCGAATTCTACGCATGTGCGTACTGATTTAGTTTACCCTAAAGATAGTACAGATTATCCTACTGAGTGGAATGAAACTGATTCTGTAAAGTTTATGCAAATTGAACAAAAAGATGGCTCTTTCAAATTCTATCCTCAGCTTAAAGTGGTAGCTCCTAATGGACATGAAAGAATTTATGACATCAAATTCAACATACATACTCAAAAACCAGATTCTACGCGCAGCGACCGGCGCATCCGCCAACAGCGGGCCCGCCAGCGCAGCGGGCGCCGATGGCGGCGCAGCCGCCGCCGACAGCGGCGTGAGCGCAGCCGGCGCAGCCGCCGGCATGAGCGCAGCCGCCGCAACCGCCGCCA
>JASLEN010000480.1 GCA_030151105.1 Dysgonomonas sp. | reverse complement strand
TTTTTGAACCTTCATTTGTTGTCCTTGCATATCTACAATTACGTACATCTGTTTTTTATTTACAGGTTATGTGCTTGAGGCGAACTTATTTATATAGTTACTTCTTAGCCTATCAGCAATCGGAGGGCAAAAGTAACAAATCTATTTTAGAGAAACAAAAAATAGCCGTAATTATTTACGTTTCCAAGCTTTAGTTACCATTTTCGCCTTTATTCTAGGGTCAAATTTACGTCCTCCCCCAAAATAGAGATAATATAATATATAAAGATCGTCAGAGTCTAAGTCCTGAGTAAGCATCATAAAATCCTTATTCAAATCACTAATTACCATATTAGTTCTCCAATTGCCAAACGGACCTTGAGCAATAACTGCAGTCATGGCTTCCATCTTTCTTTCATAATTTCCAGAAAGAATCTTCCCTCCTTCTGATTCTTTTTTCATCAAATACTCATAATAGTTAGGCTCCAATTGTGAGGTAAAAGTACTAAACTCATACGTACAATTGGTCGTCTTCAATTGTTTTTTGAATTCTGCATTCATCACATCTTGCTCTTTTTTCGCCTTTATATTTGATTCTTCATCCGAACCTGTGCACTCGATTCTGCGCTCATAAACTACCCACTCCCCTAATTCGGAATAGTATGGAATATCATCCTTTGTGTCATCACATGAAATGAAAGCAACTAGAGGAAGTAAAAGAAGCGCCAAGTAAAATGAAATTTTAGTCATATATATTGTATTAGTTTGCAATGCAAAGATAATCGTTTTTTATTGCCTCTTATATTTTTTAACAAACAGTAATATTATTTCCTCAATTCAACACTCAGCAACAGTCATATCAAAAAGACGAACAAAAATAGCAATTCAAATAAAATTTGTAAACAAAAACATTGCATAATAAATAAAAATGATTTAATTTTGAGATATTAAATAACAAAATAACATTTAAACATCTTATATGTGTGGATTTGTAGGAGTATTTGATATTACTCAAAACGTTGAAGAGCTTCGTACTCAAGTACTAAGCATGGCTAAAAAGATACGCCATCGTGGACCAGATTGGTCGGGCGTATTTAGTAGCGACAAGGCAATCCTTGCGCACGAAAGACTTTCTATAGTAGATATAGAGTCGGGTAACCAACCACTATATAATAAGGAGCGAAATTTGGTGCTTGCCGTTAATGGAGAAATCTACAATCATAAAGAAATAAAAGCGAGATACCCAAATTACGAATTTCAAACAAAATCGGATTGTGAGGTAATCTTAGCATTATATGAAGACAAAGGAGCAGAGCTTTTTGAAGACCTAAACGGAATGTTTGCTTTTGCTCTCTACGATATCGACAACGACATTTTTCTTATTGGAAGAGATCACATCGGAATCATACCATTATATATGGGATATGATGATAACGGACAATTCTTTGTAGGTAGCGAAATGAAAGCTCTTGAAGAAGATTGCTTGAATGTTAAAGAATTTCTTCCTGGCACATATATATATAGTAAGGTGGACAGAGAAATGCATCGTTGGTATTCTCGCGAATGGGAAAGCTATGATGCTGTAAAGGAAAACAAATCGGACATTGATGTTCTTCGCACCGAGTTAGAAAACTCTGTACATCGCCAATTGATGTCGGATGTACCTTATGGAGTACTTCTTTCGGGAGGATTGGATTCTTCAATCATCTCGGCTATCGCAAAACGCTATGCCGCAAAACGTATTGAGGCTAACGATCAAACAGATGCTTGGTGGCCACAATTGCACTCTTTTGCCATTGGACTGAAAGGTTCACCAGACCTGAAAGCGTCTCGTGAAGTTGCAGACTATATTGGAACTGTGCACCACGAACTACATTTTACAGTAGAAGAGGCTTTGGATGCCTTGAGTGACGTTATATATCACATCGAAACCTATGATGTTACCACCATTAGAGCATCTACTCCGATGTATCTATTGGCTAGATATATCAAGTCAATGGGTGTCAAAATGGTACTTTCGGGAGAAGGCTCTGACGAACTATTTGGAGGATATCTCTATTTCCACAAAGCACCCAATGCACAAGCATTTCACGAAGAAACTGTGCGTAAAATAGAGAATCTGCATCTATATGATTGCTTGAGAGCAAATAAATCTCTAGCTGCATGGGGCGTGGAAGGACGTGTACCATTCCTTGATAAGGAATTTATGGACGTGGTAATGCGATTGAATCCTGCTGACAAAATGTGTGGAAATGGTAAGATCGAAAAACATATCTTGCGTGAAGCATTCAAAGATTATCTACCAGAGAGTGTGACATGGAGACAAAAAGAACAATTCTCGGATGGTGTGGGCTACAACTGGATAGACAGCTTGAAAGAATTGGCTGAAAAGAAGGTTTCGGATACACAGCTCGCTAGAGCGTCTGAACGTTTTCCAATCAATCCACCACGTTCTAAAGAAGAATACTGGTATCGCACCATGTTCGAAGAGCATTTCCCATCAGCATCGGCATCACAAACCGTACCTTCAGTGCCTTCGGTAGCTTGTAGTACGGCAGTAGCCCTAGAGTGGGACGAATCGTTCAAAAACAGAGTCGATCCATCGGGACGAGCAGTCAAAGCTGTACATTCCGATGCATATGATAAATAAGTGAATAGTAAAATAAAGGCGATGGATATTAGTTCTATCGCTTTTATTTTTTTTGAAAGAGAAGCAACACTTTTAGCTACTTTTTTGTTATTTTTGTGTGCTTAAATATATTTAAGTGAAAAGAGAAATTATGAATGAAGTTGACAAAAAGCGTATAGGCAAATTCATAAGCCTCATACTCCGTCACAATCCACAAAAGATTGGGCTAGACCTAGATGCAAATGGCTGGGCTAATGTGGACGAACTGATTTCAAAATCTGCAAAACACAAAATTAAATTTACACGAGAAGAGCTTGAAGAAATTGTCGCTACAAATGACAAAAAACGATACTCCTTCAACGAAGACTCTACCAAAATAAGAGCAAATCAAGGACACTCTATCCCTGTAGATTTAGAATTTAAACCAATCACTCCTCCCCCATTTCTCTATCACGGCACTCCCGAGAAATTTGTAGCCACCATCAAAGAAGAAGGTTTGAAGCCGATGAGCCGCCAATATGTGCACCTAAGTGCAGACAAAGAAACGGCAACCACAGTGGGAGCGAGAAGAGGAAAGCCCTATATTTTCACCATTCTAGCAGAAATGATGGACAGGGATGAAGTTCTATTTTATCAAGCTGCTAATGGAGTTTGGTTAACGGATTATGTAGATCCAAAATATTTTTCGAAATAAGCAAAAGAAAATTCTTTTATTATATAAACAAGATGAAACAATTACGTTACGCCGCAGTTTTAGCTGCATCAAAAAAGAAAGCCAAAGAAGTGGTAGCCCCTACCAAGAAGACATCAGAATATTATGGTGAGCAGGTTTTCAATCGAAAAACGATGACAAAATATTTGTCAAAAAAGACTTTTGATGCCCTCTGCAAAGCCATAGATCATGGTGGACCAGTGGAGAGAGAACTTGCCGAGCACGTTGCCGCAGGAATGCGCATGTGGGCGCTAGAGCATGGTGTAACGCACTACACACACTGGTTTCACCCGTTGACAGATGGTACTGCCGAGAAGCATGATGCCTTTGTGGAGCATGATGGTAATGGCGGAATGATAGAAGAATTTGAAGGTAAATTGTTGGCACAACAAGAGCCTGATGCCTCTAGCTTCCCTTCTGGAGGATTGAGAAATACATTCGAGGCTCGTGGGTATTCAGCTTGGGATCCATCATCTCCAGCCTTCATTGTAGGAGATACACTTTGTATTCCCACTATATTTATCTCATACACAGGAGAATCTTTGGATTACAAAACACCCCTTCTGAAAGCTTTATGGGAAGTAAACAAAGCTGCAACGGAGGTTTCTCACTATTTTTATAAAGATGTAGAAAAGGTAATTTGCAACCTTGGATGGGAGCAAGAATACTTTTTGGTGGACGAAGACTTATACAACGCTCGTCCCGACTTAATGCTCACAGGGCGTACTTTGATGAGTCACGAAAGTGCTAAGAATCAACAGTTGGAAGATCATTATTTTGGTTCTATTCCAGAACGTGTTCTTAAATTTATGGAAGAACTAGAATATGAAGCCTATAAACTAGGAATCCCTGTGAAAACGAGACATAATGAGGTAGCACCCAACCAATTTGAGTTAGCTCCTATCTACGAAGAGTGCAACTTGGCTATCGACCACAACTTGCTAATCATGGCATTGATGGAAAGAATAGCTAAAAAACATGATTTCAGAGTATTGATGCACGAAAAACCATTCAAAGGAATCAATGGTTCGGGCAAGCACAACAACTGGTCATTATGTACTGATACAGGAATCAACTTATTTTCGCCAGGAAAAGATAAAACAGAAAACCTACAATTTGTAACGTTCGTAGTCAATGCACTAGCAGCCGTCCATAAAAACAATGCCTTGCTAAAAGCGTCCATTTCGTCTGCCACCAACTCACACAGATTGGGAGCACACGAAGCTCCACCTGCTATTATTTCAGTTTTCTTGGGAACACAAATTAGTGATATCCTTGACAAATTTGAAAAAAGCTCGGTGAAAGATGCTATTGTAGTTGACAGCAAAAAACAAGTAAGTCTTGGTGTAGGCCAAATACCTGAATTGTTGGTAGATAACACAGATAGAAATCGTACATCTCCATTTGCTTTCACAGGAAATAGATTTGAGTTTCGTGCGGTAGGATCTTCTGCCAACTGTGCATCCGCCATGACAGCCCTCAATGCGGCAATGGCAGAGCAATTGCGCACATTCAAAAAAGAAGTAGATGCGCTTATCAAAACTGGAAATACGAAGGATGAAGCACTTTATGAGATATTAAAAAAATACATCAACGAGTCTCGCCCTATCCGTTTCAATGGCAATGGCTATAGCGATGAGTGGAAAGAGGAAGCTAAGAAACGTGGTTTAGACTGCGAAACTAGCGTCCCAAATATCTACGATTCATATACATCTGAGTTAAGTATCAAGGCATTTAAAAATATTCTTTCAGAAAAAGAACTTCATGCACGTAATGAGGTGAAATGGGAAATATTTACAAAAAAAATTCAGATAGAATCTCGTGTTCTTGGAGATCTGGCTCTTAATCACATCATTCCTGTTGCAATTGAATATCAAGCAGTTTTGTTGAAGAATGTAACAAACTTGAAAGACCTTTTTGAAGATTACAAAACGATTGGAGCTGAACAACTTAGGCTGATTGAAAAGATATCTCGTCACGTGAACGAAATCAATGCACAAGTGCACGCAATGATAGATCAACGAAAATTGGCTAACGCAGTCCATGATGAGCGACAAAAAGCAGTAATGTATAATGACAATGTTGCTCCATATTTGGAATCAATTAGATATCACATTGATAAACTTGAACTTATAGTCGATAATCAAATGTGGCCACTAGCTAAATATAGAGAGCTACTCTTTATCCGATAAGAGTCAAAGTATAAGATTTTAGAAATAGCCATAAAGACCAAAAGTTGTTTATGGCTATT
>JASLEN010000472.1 GCA_030151105.1 Dysgonomonas sp. | reverse complement strand
AGTCAGATTATCTCTTTCATAACTCAGCTTAACTGTATTTTCTTTAAACTCTCGGTCGTATACTTTTCTTCGTTTCATTGGATAAAGATAGTTTTTTATCCCTTAACTGGTTGTGCAGGTAAAGTTAGGTACTCCAAAATTGTCACTTAAAAAAAATTATACATTTATTATTTCTGGTTATTAAAATATATGACTAAATATTGATGTGACCTACTAACCTCTCTTTATTATCCTAGTAATATTGATGTAAAAACCATGAAATAAAGTAGCGACTACTTATCAAAATCAGTGACAACATCTTTTCTTTTACAACCTCTAAAACAGGGCAATTCGAATCAAAAATAATCCATCGAACAGAAATTAGTCTATTTAGACAAAATGGACTAACTTGGCGGAGCTGAAGTAAGAACTACAATAATTTTACTTAATTATTTAATACCAATGAATCGATTTTACTCGTTTATTTTATTATTCTGCTCTAGTATGTTTCTTTTTGGGAGCCAGCCTCTGTTGAGCGGTTTCAACTATGGAACTGAAAAAGAGCCAACCGGCAAAGAGTGGGAATCTCCCCAAAACCTGTCATTGAACAAAGAGCAGCCTCATGCTTGGTTTTTCTCATTTGCAGACAAAGAGAGCGCTCGGAAAGTATTGCCAGAGCATAGTGCTTATTGGCAGTCGCTAAATGGCGATTGGAAATTTAATTGGGCGCCTGACCCCGATTCACGTCCAAAAGACTTTTACACTAAAGAATACGATGTTTCTAACTGGGACAATATTGCAGTCCCTTCTAATTGGAATGTATTTGGAATCCAAAAAGATGGGAGTCTTAAATATGGACATCCTATTTATGTAAATCAACCTGTCATTTTTCAACATAGTGTTAAGGTTGATGATTGGCGTGGAGGAGTAATGCGCACTCCACCTGAACATTGGACAACTTATAAGCATCGCAACGAAATAGGTTCGTATCGCCGAGATTTTGATATTCCAACAAATTGGGATGGAAGAGAAGTGTATGTTGACTTTGATGGAGTAGATTCATTCTTCTACCTCTGGATCAATGGACACTATGTAGGTTTTTCAAAAAATTCTCGTGGAACAGCAAGTTTCAATATTTCGCAGTATTTGCAAAAAGGAACAAATACGATTGCTGTTGAGGTATATCGTAGTTCGGATGGTTCATTTCTTGAAGCACAAGATATGTTCCGCCTTCCTGGAATCTTCCGTACTGTAGCGTTACATTCTAAACCAAAAGTACAGATACAAGACTTGGTAGTGAAACCAGATTTGGATAGCCAATACATCAATGGATCACTAGCTTTAAAAGCTAACATCAAGAACTTTACTAACAAGAAAGTGAATAAATACAAACTTGTATATTCACTATACGAAAACAAATTATACTCTGACGAAAACACTCTAGTGGCTAATAGTACTGTAGAACTAGATGTGGATGCGATAGAGAAAAATGCATCTGCTGTAGATCAAATTGTAACGATGGAAATACCTGCACCAAAGAAATGGTCGGCAGAGTTTCCTCACCGTTATACCTTGGTAGCTGAATTAAAAGATGCGAAGAATAAGACTATAGAAACAGTATCTACAACTACAGGTTTTGTAAAAGTAGAAATAAAAGATACACCAGCTTCCGAAGATGAATTTGGATTGAAAGGACGCTACTTCTTTGTGAATGGAAAAACCATCAAAATGAAGGGAGTTAATCGTCACGAAAGTCATCCCGAAGTTGGGCATGCTATTACTCGTAAAATGATGGAAGACGAGGTGATGTTGATGAAACGTGCTAACATCAACCATGTGCGAAATTCTCACTATACGATGGATCCATATTGGTATTATTTGTGTAATAAATATGGGCTTTATCTTGAAGATGAAGCAAATATAGAATCACACCAATACTACTATGGTGAAGCATCACTTTCGCACCCTGTGGAGTGGAAAGATGCTCATGTGGCACGTGTGATGGAAATGGTACATGCTAATATCAACAACCCATCTATCATTATTTGGTCTCTTGGAAATGAAGCAGGACCTGGCAAAAACTTTGTTCATGCCTATGATGCTCTCAAAAAAGTAGATCAACGCCCAGTGCAATACGAGCGTAATAATGATATCGTAGATATGGGTTCTAACCAATATCCATCTATAGCGTGGATGCGTAATGCAGTTAAAGGAGACTATAACATAAAATACCCTTTCCATGTTTCGGAATATGCTCACTCGATGGGTAATGCTGCGGGTAACTTGATTGATTATTGGGAGGCAATAGAATCTACCAACTTCTTTATGGGAGGAGCTATTTGGGATTGGGTAGATCAGGCTATCTATAATTATGACAAGAAAACTGGAACTCGCTATTTGGGTTATGGTGGTGACTTTGGAGATACTCCCAATGATGGGCAGTTTGTAATGAATGGAATCATCTTTGCAGATCGTGAGCCTAAACCGCAGTACTATGAAGTAAAGAAAGTGTACCAACATATTGGAGTAAAAGCAACTGACATCAGTGTGGGCGATATTGAAATATTCAATAAATACTATTTCAAAGACCTTTCAGATTATACTCTAGCATGGACGTTGTTGGAAAATGGAACAGCTGTAGAGAATGGAACTCAAACTCTTCCTACCATTGAAGCTCGCAAAAAAGCGAAACTGACTATTCCTTATAAGTATAATTTGAAAGATGACGCTGAATATTTTCTAACGATTCAATTCAAGTTGAAAGCAGATGAGGTATGGGCACAAAAAGGATATGTACAAGCTGAAGAACAATTATTTATTCAATCAGCTACTACCAAACCTCTTATTAGTGAAGTTGCTAAAGGATCTGGTGATCTAAAATCTTCTACAACTGGAGATATATTGACTATCAATAATGACAAATTTGAAGTCAAATTTGACACAAAGGAAGGAACTATCTTTAGTTTAAAGTACGGCAACAATTTAGTAATTGCAGATGGTAATGGTCCTAAAGTAGATGCTTTCCGTGCATTTGTAAACAATGACAATTGGGCATATTCTCAATGGTTCCAAAACGGATTGCATAATCTGAAACATAAAGTAATAAGCTCTAATGTAATCAACAAAAAGGATGGTACTCTTGTACTTGCCTTCACCCTAGAATCGCAAGCACCAAATGGCGCTAAAATTCATGGAGGAACAAGTTCAGGACACAATACTATTGAGGAATTGACTGACAAACCATTTGATCCATCTGACTTCAAACTTACAACTAATCAGTTGTGGACTATCTATCAAGATGGTTCTATAGAGTTGCAGTCTAGCTTTACGTCAAACAATGAAAATGTGGTTTTACCTCGTTTAGGCTATTTTGTAAAAGTACCTCAACAATACTCTAAGTTTAGTTATTATGGACGTGGTCCAGTAGAAAACTATGCAGACCGTAAGACAAGTCAATTTGTAGGTAAATACACAAGTACTCCAGCCAAAGAATATACCAATTTTCCTAAACCTCAAGATATGGGGAACCATGAGGAAGTGCGTTGGAGTGCTCTTACGAATGATGCAGGCAAAGGAATTGTATTTGTATCAAGTGATGAAATGTCTGTAGCAGCACTTCAGTATTCGGCACTCGACTTGATGTTAGCTCCACATATCTATGAACTACCAAAAGCTGGAGATACATACTTACACTTGAACCTAGGCACAACAGGTCTTGGAGGTAATAGTTGTGGACAAGGACCTCCATTGATGGAAGACAGAGTGAAAGCAGGACATCATACTATGGGCTTCATTATACGTCCAGCACAAGCTGATTTATCAGCAGTTGGTAATGTTATTTCGGCAGGTACTACGCCTCTAGCTATAGTTCGTGACCAAGTAGGTGCTGTGGAGATAAAAAGCTCTGGGCTCAATGCTGGTATAAAATATACTGTGAACAATCAGAAGAAAGTAATGGACTATACTTCTGCGATCGAATTCCGTGATGGAGGAACTATTACGGCATGGACAGCAGAAAACCCTCAGGTAAAGGTTACTTCAACTTTCGAAAAAGTAGAAAGCATCAAAACAGAAGTAATTTTTGCAAGTAGCGAAGAAGTAGGACATGGCGATGCTAAGAACCTAACAGATGGTGATCCTAGTACAATCTGGCACACTATGTATTCGGTTACAGTAGCCAAACATCCTCACTGGGTAGATTTGGATGCCAAAGAAGTTCGTACAATCAAAGGCTTCACTTATTTGCCTCGCTCGGGCGGTGGAACAGGTACTATAAAAGATTATACAATACACCTAAGCACTGATGGGGAAAACTGGGGCGAACCTATACTCAAAGCTAGTTTTGAAGCAGGAGGTAGCGAAAAACGTGTAATGTTTGACAAGCCTATCAAAGCTCGTTACATTCGTTTTACGGCTCTTAGTGCTCAAAATGGACAAGACTATGCCTCTGGTGCTGAGTTAACCATTTTGGCAGATTGAACATCTGAAATATAATTTCATTTCTATATTGAACTCAGGCTTGTATCATTCCGATATAAGCCTGAGTTTTTTATATAAAAGTCTTCCTATTTTGTAAATCATCAGGTAGCTATTTTGTCCTACATATTACTAAAGCTTTTATTAAAAAAATTTAGTAATAATAAAATATGTTGTATTATTGCCAAAACTAATATTCTAAGACCGCACTATGTCAGACCAGTCAAATGAGCACCATTTAATCAAGCTTTTGCAAGAAGGAGATAAGGACGCTTTTGAACAGCTATACAATTCTTACTTAGCAAAGGTATTCAGATTTTGCAAACTCTATATAAGCAATTCAGAACAGATTAACGACTGCGTACAAGATGTGTTCGTCCGTGTTTGGGATTCTAGACATCTACTAAATGCCGACAATAATTTGGATGGATATATATTTATTATTACCCGCAACATTATATTTCGCTCTTTCAAGTCACATCTCAATATGCAAGCTGTAGATCTTACATTCATTGCAGGTCTTAGTAGTAATACAAATGCAGAAGATTTGCTGATAAAGAAAGAACTAGAAGAAGCCATCACCTCCATAATAGATCAACTCCCTCCTCGTCAAAAGGAAGCCTTCAACCTCAGTAGAATTGATCAACTATCTTATAAAGAAATCGCTATTCTCATGCAGATAAGTGAGAATACTGTAACCAGACACATTGGAGAAGCACTCAAAACAATTCGCAAAAATCTACATCAAACACTTATTTTCTTGCCTTCAGTACAAGCACTTTGGGCATCACTTTAGTATCCAAATACAAAAGTCATAAAGAACGAAACTCTTAAATGATGTTAATTTCAAATTTAAAACTGATGGTTAAATTAATCATCGGACTATTTACTATTGAAAGACTCGAACTATGAATAGAAAGAAAAAAGAAATATTAGAAGATAAGTCTTCTTTACTCCTTGAAGAGAAAATCGACTCCATACAATTTCAGAATCATCTGAAAGAGGTTTGGGCTACCACCCCCACAGATGAACTGGAAGATAGAGTTCTAAAAAAACAGCTATGGAAAAAAATAAGCCAAAATGTTGATCATCATAGCTCCCGAAAGTACATCATCAAATATATAGCTTATGCAGCCTCCGTAGCACTTATCATTATGGCGCTAAACTTCAGCTACTGGATGCACAAAGAACCTCAAATTACAAATATCTATAGAGTTGGAAGACAAACAACAGATGTCACTCATTTACCTGACGGCAGTAAAGTTGTATTGGGTGCAGGAAGCAGAATAAGCTATCCGAGTGAGTTTGGAAGCTCTAATAGAAAAGTGGAGTTGTCAGGGCAGGCATTCTTCTATGTACAAAAGATGCAAGACAAACCCTTTATTGTAAAAACCAACAAAGTGGAAATAAATGTATTGGGAACAGAATTTGAAGTATTTAGCTACGATGAAGAAAACACAGCTGAAGTGATACTCATGAACGGAAGTGTAGCAGTATCTAGTAACAACCTTAACATAAATCTTATTCCCAATCAGCGCCTTAGCGTTAACGAAAACAATCAGGCCATAGTAGATACAATAGATGCTGACAGATATACCATGTGGCGAGATCGTGGAACTCTTAGTTTTGTAAATGAAAGATTAGACAATATAATACCGAGACTAGAGAAGTGGTACGGAAAAGCATTAAAATGTGATCCAAAAATTGCATCTAAGTACCGTTTTACCTTTACCATACATGACGAAACCTTCAAAGAACTGCTAGAAGTAATGACATACAGTTCTAAACTCAATTTCGAAGAACACCCCGATGGATATTACATAACATACTAAGTTCTAAATAACAAACAACCTTATTTTTTAATCTATGAAACAATCAACCTTTTATCTCAGCAAATGCCACAAATGGCTCTGCATCTTAGTGATGCTTGGGACTACCGTATCCCCTATTCTGACATTAGAAGCTAGTCAGAAATCTGCCACCAACAGTATGGTATTTCAAGACAAATCAACACTTGGTAGTATTCTAAAACAAATAGAAAGCTCTACAGAATACACTTTCTTTTATGCTGATAACTTTATTGATCTCGGAAAACAAGTAAGCATAAAAAACAAGGATGCAAGCACTGAAGAGCTATTGAACGAAGCTTTCTCAAACACCAATTACACATGGAAAATATCAGGAAAGCAAATAATCATAAGCTCTGTTAATAAACAAGAAAGCACCAAAACCTCTTTAGCCGTTCAAGCAACAGTTCAAAAGAAAAAGGTGAAAGTCACAGGAACCATCGTTGACGAATTCAAAGAACCCATTATCGGAGTCAGTGTAGTAGAGTCAAACACACCAGCCAATGGAGTAACTACCGACTTAGATGGACATTTTTCGTTGGAAGTACCTGAGGGAACAAAAATCAGAATTTCTTACATTGGTTTTCAAACGCAAGAATATTTATTATCAGAAAATCAAACATTAGATATTCAACTCAAAGAAGATTCTAAAGTGTTAGACGAAGTGGTAGTGGTAGGCTATGGTGTACAAAAGAAAGTAAATATGACAGGCTCAGTAGCTGCCATTGATGGTGAAGAACTGGCTAAGCGCCCAGTAGTCAATGTGAGTCAAAGTTTACAGGGAGTGATGCCTGGTTTGAATGTTTCAGTAGGTGCAGGCTCAGGGAAACCTGGTGGGTCTATGGCTATGAATATCCGAGGACAAGGAAACATTAGTGGAGGAGATAGTCCCTACGTACTTGTAGATGGTATAGAAATGGCACTTGGAGATGTAAACCCCAACGATATCGAAAGCATATCCGTACTGAAAGATGCGGCGGCAGCAGCCATTTATGGAGCAAGAGCAGCCTTTGGAGTTATCCTCATAACTACTAAAAAAGGGAAAGAGGGTAAAACTAGTATTTCATATAACGGAAATGTGGGATGGACACAGCCTTTGCGACTACCCGACATGGTAAACTCATACGATTTTGCAACCTTTTTCAATGATGCAACCTTCAATGCTATAGGCACAAAACAGTATTCTGACGAAAAGCTAGCACTACTCAAACAATATATTCAAAATCCTACAGGTATGAATCCGTGGGCTGAGATATCCTCCAATAGATATGATGAATTTGAGAATAGTCCTAAAGGATTAGGTAATACAGATTATTTTGCTTTGCATTACAACCAAACGGCTATCAAACACAGCCATAACCTTAGTGCTACGGG
>JASLEN010000471.1 GCA_030151105.1 Dysgonomonas sp. | reverse complement strand
ATCATGATCGAGAGAACTTAGCTTTTGAATATCATCATATCCACAATGATGATTAGTGAAAATTAATCCTTTTTCGGATACTGCAACTCCCGTACAGCCTCTACCAAAAATAACAACGGCATCTTTTAACGATGGATTAGTTTCACTATAGATGCTGTCGATTGGAAAAGTGAAACCAAGATCTTTCATCATGACTGCACTCTGTTTGTTCAATTCTTTGAGTAGCCACATTCCCTCATCGGCTTTGGAGCAGAGAGCAAGTGTGAGTAAAGCAAAGAATAGTGAGATTCTTTTCATTTAGTTTAAACTTTAAATTATTATTTAGTTTTTATATATTTATTTATAAAAGGAATTTCTGTTAGTGGAATGTCTTTCTTGACAATAATGGCGATGAAACCGACTAATAATAGAGTTCGATATGCTAGTAATAGAACTTCATTCTCAATGGTAGGCAGTGTACCTGCAAAATAGAAAACTAGAGCAAGAGCAAAATATATAAATAGCTTTTTGACTTCATATTGTATTGGATAATACTTTTGACCATAAAAATACGATACTATTGTCATCGCTAAATAACAGATAAGCGAAGCCCATGCACTAGCTATAAAACCATAAATTGGAACAAATACAATATTGATAGTAACAATAATCACAAAACCGATGAATGAAAAATATGCTCCAAATTTAGTTTTGTCGGTAAGCTTGAACCACAGAGATAGGTTGAAATAAATTCCAAACAGTAATTCTCCAAGCAATACGATAGGTACTACAACAAGTCCGTCAAAAAAATGAGGTCCTATAAATTGAATATATTTAAATATATCAATGTAAAATGTGATTGCTAAAAACATGACCAAGCCCAATAGTGTGAAATAGGTCATAGCCTTAGAGTACATCGCTTTATCGTTTTTACCTTTGTTCTGAGCAAAAATAAATGGCTCGTAAGCAAAGCGAAATGCTTGAGTAAACATGGTCATTGCAACAGCTATCTTTGTTCCTGCACTATATATTCCTAATTGTCTAAATCCCTCTTGTTCATCGCTGAAAATGATGCTAGGATAGAGCAATTTGTCTATAGTTTGATTCATAATACCAGTAATGCCTAGAATCACAAGGGGAAATGAATATTTAATCATCCTCTTTAGTAAAACCTTATCTATCTTATATTTGAAGCCTGTATAGTCAGGAATTAAGATGAGTGCCAGTAATATGCTTGGAATTAGATTTGCTACAAAGATATAACCAATCCCATAGCTTGGATTGTAGAACCAGTCAATCAATTCTGGATAATTCTTATATATCCATGGGCATAATAGGAGAAGGAATAAGTTGAGGCCTATTGTCAATAGTATATGCAGCATCTTGAAAGTTGCAAATCGAATAGGTCGTTTCTGATATCTAAGGTATGCAAAAGGAATTGCAGTAAATGAATCAAAGGCTACGATTAAAGCCATGATTAGTACAAAGTCTTTGTGTCCTTCACTTTTCAAAAAAGAAGAGATTGGATCTATAAACGTGAAGCATAGAGCGACAAACAATATAGCTAGTGAAAGAACAAATAGTAGAACCGTGGAATATACAGTCTTTGGATTTTCCTCTTGCTTATTGATAAAACGAAAAAAAGTGGTTTCCATCCCAAAAGTGAGGATAACCATCACTAAAGCCACATAAGCATACATATTAGTCACAGTTCCATATTCTGCTGGTGTGAAGAGTTTGGAGGTGTATAGTGGGACCAATAAGTAGTTCAAGAATCGTCCCACAATACTACTTACTCCATAGATTGCGGTGTCTTTAGCTAAACTTTTTATGCCTGATGATGCCATTCTAATATTCAAATTTATGTAAGAGGTACAAAAGTAACATTTATACTTGGAGTTTGCAGCAAAATGCCCTGCTAATATAAAAGTTGCATTTGAAACATTATTTATCCTGTGTAACCTTTTGTTTCATAGTTTTTTAGATTGTTATGGGGTGGAATATAGCTGTTTAGTTAACGATAAAAGACTAGAATAAGTGCTTTTATACTGATATAATAATTAACTTTGTTACATGGGATCAACTGAAAAAAATAAAATGAACTATTATCATCCAGCAGTTCTTGTGCATCGTCATGCGACAAGATTTGGTAAAAAAACAGCTTTAAAGCATTTTGATTTTACAGAAAAGAAATGGAAGAGCATTTCTTGGAAGCAGTTTTCATCTAATGTCATGAAAGTGGCATGGGCAATGGCAGAAATGGGAGTCAAAGAGGCTGACAATATTGGAATCTATTCTCAGAATATGCCTCAATATTTTTATGTCGATTTTGGAGCTTATGCAAATAGATCTGCTACAGTTCCAATTTATGCGACTTCATCGCCCAATCAGGTTGAATATATTGTAAATGATGCTAACATAGAGTATTTATTTGTTGGTGAGCAATTTCAATATAATAATGCCTATAAAGTGCAGCAGAACTCGAAATGCTTGAAAAGAATTATAGCATTCGACAATAATATAAAATTCAATGCAGAGGATAAAACCTCAATCTATTTCGATTATTTCACAACCACTGGCGAAAACTCAAATGCCGAAGTAACTGTGAAGGTGAGAATGAAATCTCGTCGAGAAACAGATGTGGCTTGTATTATCTACACATCGGGTACAACTGGAGAGCCTAAAGGAGTGGTGCTTCCTCATTCGTGTTTCTTAGAAGTTTTTAGATTGCATGATGCTCGGTTGACCAATTTGGGTAATAAAGAACTTTCGGTTTGCTTCTTACCTTTGGCTCATGTTTTTGAAAAAGCATGGAGCTATTTTTGTATGCATAGAGGTACTATTATTGCTATCAATCAGGATGCAAAAGAGATACAAAAGACGGTGAAACAAGTGAAACCAACTCTTTTATGTAGTGTGCCTCGTTTCTGGGAAAAGGTTTATTCTGGAGTTCAAGAAAAAATAGACACTTCCACTGGAATTGTAAAATGGTTGTTTA
>JASLEN010000456.1 GCA_030151105.1 Dysgonomonas sp. | reverse complement strand
GTACTTAAAGAACTAGCTACTATGTATAGATAAACATTAGCTCTGTTTGTATTGTATTATTTTCTGATCAAAATAATTTAGCTTAGACTCGAATATAGAATATAGGCTAAGTGAGATAGACTGATCAACTATTTCAAAGATTAAAATAATGCCCTGCATAAAACTCTATAATCGACCCGCAACGCTCAATCAAACACTATTTTCGACAGTTATATTATGAAATGCTTGGATAAAACAAAATAAACATATACTTTTACAAAATAATTCAAAATGTAAAGCCAAGACTTTATACAAATATTTTGATTTTCACCACTTGACTATTGGCATGTATTTATGTTAAAACTTACGACAAATTGACTATACTAAACACCATTAACACTTTAGATAACACTCATCACATAGTACCACACACACATTTATGTGATTACTTATTCAAGTTTATATAAAAGATTAACATAATACATGCTATAATAATATAAAAGGAGGATGCTTTATCTGAAGTATCTTCCTTCATTTGTTATCAGAGACTTAGAGCCAATCGCTTTGTATCTCTATCAACTTAGGAAACAAAATATCATTCTCTATATAAATATGAATGACAAAGTTTTTTCATCTACCTCAATAAAGACTTCGTTTTCTGTCACATTTGCGACATCTGCAAGATCACAATTTAGTATCTTCGTATGTGAGTTAAGCTATTTATTATCCATTAGATGTAGAAACATCGTTGTTTATTGTATTTTTATACTCTGACAACAAATTTCACTCATCTTGGAAAAGAATAAGTTTATGGAAAAGACAATTAAAGCATTATCAGAAGCCGAACTTTTTGAAGGCTTATCAAATTCAGATATAGAATATTTCTTGCAAAATAATGCATATAGTATAAGGAATTACGCGAGCAATGACGTTTTTGCTTTGGCTGGTGATAAAGTCAATTATTTGATGGTTGTATTGGAGGGTGTCTTAATTGCTAGAATGGTATCCGATTCGGGAAAATATATACAAATAGACAGAATTGAGAAAGGTAGAATCATAGCCCCTGCAATGCTTTTTGCCACGAATAATGTGTTTCCTGTAAATGTTATTCCTGATACCGATACAGCAGTACTTTTTATGCATAAGGATATTTTTCTGAAAGCAATACATAGGAGTGAAAAACTGCTATTCAATTTTATGCGTATTGTATCAGATATTAATAGTTTCTTGAGCACCAAGATTCACTCTCTTTCACTCAAAACGATTAGAGGCAAACTAGCTGAATATTTCTTACAACTTTCCGAAAGTCAGGGGAAAAAAGATATAATAACACTCAATCTCACTCGTCAAGAGTTGGCTGATAAATTTGCTGTAAGCAGGCAAGCCCTTAGTCGCTCACTTTCGGAACTGGAAGAAGCTGAATTTATAGAAATCAAAGGAAGAGAAATAAAAATAAAAGATAGGCAGGGATTAAGAAATGAAGAATAGAAAACAATGAAATTTTTTATTAAGACGCATAAGTGGATTGGTCTAGTAGCAAGTGTTTTTATAATTGTATTTGCTCTTTCTGGCATTTTCCTCAATCATAGACAAGGAATAGCTAATATTGATATTAGCCGTTCATTATTACCAGATGATTATAAATATAAGAATTGGAATAATGCAGCTATTAAAGGAACTCTAAAGTTAAATAACGATTCCATTTTTCTCTATGGAGGAAGCGGTATTTGGATAACAGATTCCACCCGTTCAGAGGTTAAACCATTAACCGAAGGTATGTTGTCTGGAGCTGACAATAGAAATACGGTAAATATAATTCAAACAGCAAGACAAGAGATATTTGCTATCACAACTTTTGATCTTTATCAATTTGATCGCAAAGATAAATCTTGGAGTCGTAAAACAGACAACATGAATACTGATGAACGCTTGGCTGACATTACAACTAAAGGAGACTCAATTGTGGTTCTCACCCGTTCTCATGCTTATATCAGTACATATCCTTATGCTAGTTTTGAGCAAAAAGAGATTCTTGCTCCTTTAGGATATAAGAACGAGATCTCAATGTTTAGAGCAATGTGGACACTCCATAGTGGCGAGATGTTTGGAACAGTGGGACAACTGGTTGTTGATTTTGTCGGTCTCATTTTCATCCTTTTATGCATAACTGGTATTGTGGCACTTTTTTGCCCTCACCTCATTCGAAGGAGTAAAGTAAAAAACACAAAAAAGAGATTTACCAATATTTTAAAAGACAATTTGAAATGCCACAATAAAATCGGGGCATGGTTCTTTGCTATAGGTCTAATTGTAATTTTATCTGGCATATTCCTTAGACCGCCAGCTATGATTTTTATTATAAGGGATAAAATGAAGCCGCTACCTGGAATGGTACAAAACACCGACAATGCTTGGTTTGACAAACTCCGTAATATCAGATACGATGAGGATCTGGATGATTGGCTTCTTTATACCTCTGAAGGGTTTTATAGTATGCCAAACTGGACAACTCCGCCACAGCCTCTAAAAAATGTACCGAGAATAAGTGTTATGGGGGTAAGCGTACTCGAAAAATTTGCTCCTAGACTTTGGATTGTTGGATCATTTAATGGACTATACTATTGGGATAGGCAGACTAATATGTCAGTAGATGTTTCTAAAATGAGACCTATCTTTTTGAATATGCAACAAACTGGAGATGTGGTTGAAGAACAACGAGGTGTTATAGGAGGAATAGATGTTAGCGGATACTCTAAAGATTTTGCTGATAGTGAATTTGTATTCAGCTACTCAGAAGGGGTACTATCTGTAGGCAAAGCAAATCAATTTGCATCTATGCCCGAAGCGATAAAAGATGTAGGGATGTCACTATGGCATGTTAGCTTAGAAGCTCACGTTGGAAGAATTTATACTCCAATTGTAAATAATGTGATGGGTGAAAGTCTATTTGTGCTTATATCTGGAATTGTTATGCTCTTCATTTATATTTCAGGATATATAGTCTATTATCGAAAACATAAACGTAGAAAGAAAGTATAATAGAACTAGATAAAACTTCTCTGTAGCTGAGGAATATCTAAAAGATGGACTGTTTTGCCTTGTATCAAAATAAGTCCTTCTTTTACCATTTTATTTATTTCTTTTGTTAATGCAGGGCGAGTGACGCAAAGATAACCAGCAAGTTGAACTTGATTATGCTCTATCTCAACAATTTCGTCATCATCCATTCTTTGCTCAAAAACGTAAGCTATAAATCTGCTTCGTATAGTTTTGTACGACAATGCTCGCAATCGCAAGACAGTACATTTATTACAATTTCCAGAAACAGCCAGAAAATTTTTCAATAGGTCTGGGTTTTCACTGATTAATTTAAAAACAGAATCTTTAGTTGCAGTAAAAAACACACCATCCTCTACCACTGTAAATGTAGCTGGCAACGTTGTATCTTTTTTGAATAAATGAGGAGTGCCAAAAGGTCGTGGAGCTCTTAGATATTCGATGAATACTTCTTCGCCCAATCCGTCTATAATATTTACTTCTAGTTTACCTTTCAGTAGCATATAAAGGTGCTTACAATCGGAACCTTGACGAAGGATGATGTCTTTTTTCTTAATATCATATACCCTATAATCTAGATTATCAAGTAATGAATCTTTTATAGGCTGAGGTAAATCTTTGAATAATGATGTTTGCAATAAAGTATCTTGCAAATCTTTAGTAAGTAGTATTTGTTCCATAGCTTAATATGCGTTTACTACAAACTTACAAATTTTAGAGGCGATATTTATCTAATTGAACGAGGATTATTTGCCACAGCTGTTTTGGAACATATAAAGTTCATCTAAAAATTAATGGCAACTCTTCCAATAGAGAAGAATTGCCATTCCAACTTATTTACTAATCAATCTATCTTATTTTGTTGAAAATAATCTAGGAGTGATATTCAAAGATACCCATCCCCAATCTTGCCAACTTTTATGATTTCCTCCTTTTACTACGTCCATTCTATTATTCCCTAACATGAATGAATAGCCAGCCATCAATTTAACATCAGGCATAATAGACCAATTGACTTGGAAGTCCAATTCCGAACCTAGGCTTCTACCCTTTTTATCTGCTGACATTTGAATGCCTTTAGCAGTTCTGAAATAGTGATAATTAAGAGACATATCTACCTTTGGAGATGCTTTGTAATATACTCCCAATTGATTATCCCACAAACCTGGATTGTATCCATTTATAAATGCCGAAGCATAGAAATAGTCCATTGCTCCATAAAACTTGTGGTGTGTGCCATACAGAGGGTCAAAAGCTCTATGCTTACTATCACCTTGTTTACCACCACTGAGGAAATCACTTCCAACTCCTACTGCCCAAGTACTATTGACATGTGCTTTAGCAAAGGCACTAGCCATGAAAGCTGATACAGATTGATCTGCTTTGCTTTTTCCTGTTTGATAATAAAGTGAACCATTTACATCCCAAATGCTCTCTTTGTAGGTCATGTATGTACCTAGAGTTTGCATAAAAGCATGTTTTGCTTTTGTCAACTCACCCATTTCCCAACCAAGATTCATCGCTAATAATGATAGTCCAAATGGTCTTTCATTAGTCCCATAATGATACCAAAGCATTTGCATATTTTTGTATGGCTGAGCACCTGGAGCATAATAACTTCCTCCATTTATTTTTTCATCATTTTGGTTGAATGCAAATGCAGCATGCAATGTATTCAAACCATTGCTATACCCTACTTTCAATAAGTCATGGTATCTTCCTGCCACATTCCAATCCAATCCTCCTAAAATACGCTCGTCATCATAGCTCAATGCTTGACGCCCTAATTGTGCGAAGAATCCATTATTGAAATTCAATTTAGCCCATGCTTCATTCAATATAAAATCTCCATTTTTATTAATCTGAGCCTCTTGCCCCCATACACCTACGTGTTGTCCCGAAAGTTTCAATTCCAGATTAGAGTTTGTATTATATTGTTTATATCCCAACGACAAGCGAGTTCTATTGTTGATAAAGCCTGCAGCTTCTTGTCCTTCTGCTCTAGGAAATAATGCTCCATTGCGATACTTACCTCTAGCTCTTATTTGAGCATCGGCAGTAAACTCCTTATCTTGCTGTGCTGACA
>JASLEN010000359.1 GCA_030151105.1 Dysgonomonas sp. | reverse complement strand
CGCACATCATATTCGCACCGCTCTGCTTTGGAGCAGTAGGCAGCCACACGATAGAGTGCATTCTGTTCGGTAAGTTTTGCCATTTATAGATTAGAAGCTTTTATCATTCGGTCGCATTGCGAAATAACTTTGAAGAGTTCTATGTTTTGATAGTTGATCTCCTCAAGCATATTCACTGTATTAAGACCCTGACTCCTATTAATTTCAAAATACAATTTCCCTGATGAAACCAGTAAATCTCTACCTACCTCAGCTATTCTTCGATAGAAGAGAAGAGGGTCGTCATCGGATACAAAGAGAGCCAGATGAGGATCATAGTCTAAAACATTCTTATCCATCTCTGCTTTTTCGGACTCTAGAACATAAGGGGGATTGCTCACTATGATATCATATTGCTTGTCGTTTGGCAATTCTGAAAACACATCTATTTCTGTCAAAGTTATATCTACCTCATTTCGTAGAGCATTCTTTCTGGCTTTGGCAATTGCCGCTGGCGAAATATCCCAAGCTTCGACCTTAGCTTTTGGCAAATGCTTTGCTAAAGCAATGGCAATAGCTCCACTACCAGTACCAATATCTAGAATATTGAGTTCGCCATTTTTATCCGCATCTTTGAGAATCAGCTCCACCAACTCTTCCGTTTCGGGGCGAGGAACAAGCACATGACGATTGACATAGAAAGGCAAGGAATAGAAAGTTGTTTCGCCCAAAATATGCTGTATTGGTTCTCTATTCTTCAGTTTTTCTACAATGTCTTTCACGGTATGTCTTTCCTCATCACCCGCTTCTCTATCCAATAAGAGGGGCGAAAACTGACGTTGCAAAATATGCTCAATAATAATACGAGAGAGGCTCGTTATCTCTGTCTCAGGATAATGCCCCTCTAGTGAATTCTTGATGTAAATAAAAAGATTCCTCATTCTTCTAGTTCATGTTTTTTTGTGTGTGATATCGCTTGCTTACTCTAAATCGCCATCATCGTATTTTTGAAAAAGAAAATCATTGTATGGATAGCGCTGTACGAAGATCTCTTTCACCTTCTCGTACATCATATCTTTCAATTCGTCAATATTTATTTTGTCTGTTGCCGAAATAAAGATACAATCGTTGGCCATTTTAGCCATCCATGTTTTCTTCAAATCATCTAACGAAAGATTCTCACGTGTTTTAGGACTCAAGTCATCCTCATCTTTTTTCACATACGTGAAAGCATCTACCTTATTGAAAACAAGAATAGTTGGTTTTTCTTCTCCATCAATTTCGAGCAAAGTCTTACTCACCACCTCTATCTGCTCCTCGAAATTAGGATGTGAAATATCTACCACATGAATCAGCAAGTCAGCCTCACGTACTTCGTCTAACGTTGACTTAAAGGATTCAATCAAATTGGTTGGTAGTTTTCGAATAAACCCAACAGTGTCTGACAATAGGAATGGAAGATTCTCTATCACCACTTTTCGCACTGTAGTATCTAGCGTAGCAAACAATTTATTTTCGGCAAAAACAGTTGATTTACTCAACATATTCATCATAGTCGATTTTCCCACATTGGTATAACCCACCAATGCTACACGAACCATATTGCCTCTATTTTTGCGCTGCGAAGACATTTGTCTGTCAATATTTTCCAACTCTTTTTTGAGGAAAGCAATGCGAGTTCCCACAATTCGCTTATCGGTTTCGAGCTGCGTTTCACCCACTCCACGCATCATAGCTCCCCCTCCTCGCTGACGGTCAAGGTGAGTCCAAAGACGAGTAAGTCGAGGTAATAAGTATTGATATTGTGCCAGCTCGACCTGAGTTTTAGCATAGGCAGTTTGTGCACGCATACCAAAGATATCAAGGATAAGACTGGTTCTGTCTAGAATTTTAACTTGCAGTTCTGCCTCAATATTTCTCAATTGCTTAGGAGAAAGCTCATCATCAAAAATGACAATTCCGATCTCATTCTCTTCTATATATCCTTTTATCTCGTCTAGCTTACCCTTTCCCACAAAGGTTACGGAGTGAGCTTGATCGAGCTTTTGTGTAAATTTCATAACAGGCTCTATGCCTGCCGTATCTGCAAGAAATGCCAGTTCGTCCAAGTATTCTTTTACTTGTTCTTCGGTTTGTTCTTGTGTTATTAGCCCTACTAGGACTGCTTTGTCACTTTCCGACTCGGAAATGATAAAATCTTTCATATATTACTTTTCTATTTTCTTGTTATATTAACGTCTCTCCCGTTCTCAACCTCAGTAGGTCTATTATAGTATATAATGGTGGATACAAATGTACTTAAAAAGTGTAGTTTCTGAAAAATAGTGATAACTTAATCCTATAACACAATGCGATAGATGCAAAATTGCATCTTAAAAAACGTTTTAGTGCTCAAAATTTACTTAATTTGCATTCTTATTCTTTTTTAAGGTATTGCAAAATGTCACAGATTCCATTCAAATTTATACTAACATCTCTCTTTTTCTTCTTTTTGAGCAACCTGTCATACTCTCAAGAAGGCTACACACTACCAAGCAATTTCTATGAGGCTACTTGTGTTTTTCCTTCGGAACAATTTGACATGAGTATTGCCGAAAAATATCGGACTGAAGAGACTGATGTGAGCGCCTATTTCTCAGCCGTAGTGGGAGACTTGGATGGTGATGGATTTAGTGAAATTGTAATTCCTGGAGGAACGCACAATAGAGAGCAATACATATATATTTTCAATCATAAGGCTGAACTCATCCGAAAAGTAAATCTGCCTGATGGAATCACCATGAATATCAATGACGATTCTGTTGTCTTAGCAGACTTGGATGGAGATGGCAAAAGTGAAATAATAGTGACTGCCAGCAATGGGAGGCAACTACTGATATTTAATTATAAGGGAGACTTGATAACAAGCGCCAGTTACCCGACGGCTTTTCCGAAGACTGTGGGAGTAGCAGACTTCAATCAAGACGAGATTCCTGAAATATATGTAGGCACAAGCATCTACTCGCTCCACGGCACTGAGTTGCTCCTTATAGCAGAAGGAGATTATCGACAAGCCACTGTGGCACAAGACGTACTCCAAAAAGATGGACGATACATTCCAGAACTCGTATCTGTAGAGGGCGTTTATAGTGTGACTATAAATAATACTCGTAATGCTAATTTCAATAGTGTAAGACAGGTAGTTTGGACTAAAGAGATCTCGAAAATCAGCACTCTACGAGAACGAACATTTGCTCTAGCAGATGTAGATTTGGATGGTACAATAGATGTGGTTACGGTCGTTCCTGTGCGAAGCCCAAGACGCCAACTAGAAGTAAAAATATGGAATACGCAGACTGGAGAAGTTAGATATAGCTACAATATAGAATTGAGCGAAACAGCTGGAAGCTCTATCCGAAATTCATGGCCTTTTATTGGTGATACGGATGCCAATGGATATCCAGACATCATCTTCATGGGTGGCACAAACTCGAAAGGACACACTGCAATCTATAGACTTGAATACGACAAAGCAACGAACAAACTAGTAGAACGTAAACGAAATAACACATACAACGATTATTCATCGATGTCAACGAGCATGTCTATGTTCGATTTCAACAACGATGGCAAACAAGAAATTGTATATAGAGACGAAGACGCACTCTATATCATCAATGGAGAAACCCTAGACTTTGAACCTGAAAACAAAATAGAGAATTGCTTTTCTGGCACTGGATGGGAATATCCCGTGGTTGCATCTTTGACTCCTAGTGGAGAGTCTGCAATCATTATGACTAGTGGGGACAAAAGAGGAGCAACGGTCGGAACATTACGTATTTATGGTGCAGATGTTAGCAATGGAAACAAGCCATGGATGCCAGCTCGTAAAGTTTGGAATCAATACTCATTCTATCAAAATACGATAAATGACAATCTAAAAGTTATTAGTAAACCAGCACCACTCAACGTCAAACTGACATCCTCTGACGGAGCAAAGACAATTCAGCCCTTCAATGGACATATGACACAGCTAGGCATTATTCGCCCATCCACGCTACAGTCTGTGTATCCTTTGGCTGATATAGCTATAGATATAAATAACGCTACTTATGGGCATAATAAGGTAGATGATATATTACATATCGACTTCAATGTCTATAACATAGGCGATGCCCCAATGGATCCAAATATTCCAATTGAAGTGTTTAAGATATTGGATGTAGCAACAGGCAAAGCTGAACTCATATACAGTAGCGAATTGACTAGTACCTTCTATCCTAGCGATGAACAGGTAGTAAGCATTTCTATTCCTGAATTTAGCAAAATAGGACTTTCTGAGACGGAGGCAATAGAGGTATATGTAGGAAAGAATAAATACGACTGCAACCCTCTCAACAATAGTTTCACCATTCACCCTTTAGAGGTAAGTGGAGTCATTTATGTTAAAAAAGGCAGTAACGGAGCTGGACTTACTTGGGGCGAT
>JASLEN010000337.1 GCA_030151105.1 Dysgonomonas sp. | reverse complement strand
CTAAGAACAATAGAAGGAACAGTACGCCTTTGGTTTGGTGTTTTCTCATAGTTTACAATTTGTTAAATTCGCTAAGTATCGATTAATATTTTGTTGATGTATAATACAATCTTACTACTAAATTTTCGTAACGGCAAGAGTATTCATGTCATATTCACTTTAAATTAAAGTAAATTAAGTGTTTTCATTTAAAATGAAAATACATGTCACATAAGAATATATCTCTAGACATATTATGTATGACAAACAAAGAAGGGAAAAGTTACATTGAAAAAATTATTTCTTACAAATATTTGTGAATGCACACCATTGACATGCTTCTTCAGTGGGTGTTTGGCTAAATGGAACATCAGGATTGAATATTTCTTCCAAGCAATTATTAAAATGCTCTACAAATTCTTCTCTATACTTCTCAAAATCGTCTATTCTGATATTATCTCGTGTCGTAGGCTTATACAAAACGGCTGGGTCAAAAGCATTGTCAAACAAATTTCGCAAATAGTAGATTCCCGATTCAACGACCAAATTAGGATGTTCCATCAAATAGAGATGTGCATACATAAAAACCTGCATCACAGCCTTAGGTCTATCTTTTAATGACTTATCGAATAGGTCTTGCATTTGGCGATATCTCAAAACACCACGTCCTGTTTTATAATCTATTATACGTGTACGTCCTTTTACCTCGTCCACACGATCAATAAAACCAGTTAGATTAACTTGCAAGCCAGATGGGAGAGGGTAAACTTGATTGAGTCTCTCTTCCGAATCCTTATAAATAAATGGAGTTATTTGAGCATCAGTTGAGAGCATTTTTTTGATATACTTTCTAATTACTTCACCAGTCAAATAGTTTTGCCCTGTTAGAGGTCGTATCTTTTCTGGAGACATAAAATAATTTTCGGCAAATGACTTTTCTATCAAGTGAGTCAATGCTTTATTATCCTTAGCCATTTTATGCAAAAGATCTGCGGTAACCAATTTCCCCTTCAACGGTTCATACAGCCACTCGACAATAGAGTGAAAGATGGTTCCAAAAGTACTAGCTTCTAT
The DNA here is from genome assembly GCA_030151105.1 of Dysgonomonas sp. Classification (GTDB taxonomy): domain Bacteria; phylum Bacteroidota; class Bacteroidia; order Bacteroidales; family Dysgonomonadaceae; genus Dysgonomonas. The sequence continues at coordinate 6,387 of JASLEN010000337.1, read as the reverse complement.
CGTCTCCGATATCTCTTCTACTTCAGCCAATTTTTCGACTACCGAGAAGTAAAATTGTAGAGGACAATTCAAATAAGTATTGATAGAACTTGCCGAAAGTTTACTTTCACCTCCAACCAGAAAACGCTGCATATTTTGCATTATCTGAGGTGTTTTCTCAATAGAAATAGGTGCACTCTCTGTAGATGAAACTTTGTAAACTGCAAGTTGTTCTTTTATATCAAAATGGTCTGCGTATAAGTGTTTAATTTGATTGTAATATCTACTCACTTCTCCCGATTGCAAACCATCTGTACGAGTGTCGTACAACAAATAAATACGTTTTGCTCTATTTATCATTCTATAGAAATGATAAGCAAAAATACTATCCTGATGCTCATAAGTTGGCAATTCAAAACCTCTTCGCAGATTGTAAGGAATAAAAGAGTTGGTTGCCCGCTTCATTGGGAATATGCCTTCATTCATAGAAGTAATAATAACATTATCAAAATCTAAGGCACGAGTCTCCAAAACTCCCATCACTTGCAAACCAGAGAGAGGTTCTCCTCTGAAAGCCACACTTATTCCTTGAATCAGTTTCTTCAAGAGTTTCACATAAGTATCTATCGACATTTCGGCTGTTACATCCTTCAAAACATCTTGTAGTTTATTAATTGTCTTATAATATTCTACGATGAATTCTCCCTCAATATCCAAATAGCGAGTAGTAGCTTCCTCCTGTGGTGAATCCATATTTATATCTTCAACAATCAATGTTTTCTTGAGATAACTCAATATCTCTTTCAAATACATTGGGATACCTCGCCACGATTCAACTTGTTGGAAAATCAATTGAAACAATTTGTGTCCTTGCAAATCGTCTGCCGCAATAACAACTTTGTTAAACTTGATAATATATTCTCTCAGTTGTTTCGATTGCGATTCAGCAATAGTTGTTATATATCTGTGATTCAAGATGGCTTGTACAGGGCGATGATAGAAATGAAGCTTTCCATCTACAAAGCGAACATTTCGCTGCAATTCAAAGATATGCTCAATCAATCCCGAGACAGAACTATTGTGCAAACTGTACCCCATGGTCACATTAACCTTATCAATGCTTTGAGGAATGGAGTAAAGTGCAGGAAGTAGCAAGTTTTCATCAGGAAGAACTAATGCAGTATTCATTGCTCTTGCATGCCCCTTTGTGTCATCCTTTTCTAGCAAATCTTGCAATATGGTGTTCAAGTATTTTGCTTGTCCCACTGCCGAAGGCACTCCAATAAGTTCTAAAGTTGGTTTATCAAAAGTCTGTTCCTCTGCATCCAATAACAATTCTGATGGAAACTTTAATCTATTATTAGCAATGAAATGAGATGCCTTATTTTGAGGATCACAAACTAGGGGAGAGGAGTAGTCCCAATAGAAATCAGCTATTTTTCGCTTTTTCAAATATTCCAAGAATCGTTCTTCTGAAATACTATGACCATTCAACCCTACAAAAATCACTTTTTCGAAAGGTAATTCTAAGTTTTCATCAGCATTAACTTTATCTACAACTTCTCTAAAGATCATTCCTTCATACCCTTGTCCCTCGCTGCGAAGTCTGGCTCTCAACTCTGTATAAAGAGGGAAAAGGACTTCCCACATTTCGGCAAAATCTTTTTTCTTCTCATTATCTCCAATAGGAAGGAAGTTAGACCAAAATCGACGAATAGCCTCCACTTGGTCTGGTGACAAGAAGCTAAATCCAGCATCTATCTCCTTCAAGTCATATATATTGTGAAAGAGCTGTTTGGCATCAACTAAATATTTATCAACATCATCAAAGTCGCTCAATAGCATATCGCCCCAATAATGAAACTCATCAAATGTCTCTGTCGATTTACTAACCTCTATGTAAATATCGTAGAGCATAAATAGCATCTTTATTCGATCAGCTTTCTGCAAATCGGACAATTTTTCAAACATATCAGAAATAGTCACTATCTCTGGCGAAAAAACAGGCTGCTTAGCTATTTGTGAAAGATAGAACTGAAAGAACACACCCGCTCTTCTATTGGGAAACACAAAAGTAAATCTACTTATATTATTTCCATATTTCTTAAAATATGTATTTGCGACATTATATAGGAAAGGAGTCATATCTTTGTGATTGTTCTTTTGATAAATGTAGAACAAATGTAATAAAGATTATTAGATCTTCGTTGTACTAGCATTGTACACATAATACGAATAATGAATTGATGCGATTTATATATTTCATAAAACTCTGTTTATTAATAGGTCTGTTTGCTCTCGCTACTAGCATTACGGCACAAATAGACAGTACATACATAGGACATTTTAAAGAAGACTTTTCTGCTAAAATATATGTAGTAGATAAGTCTGCTACTTTTGAAAAAGAAAACGATGGAAGAAATAAAGACTTACAAGAAGTCACTTACAGAACTAACAAACCTGTGAGCATCGGACTAGGTGTTGGACTAAAAGGCTTTTCATTTAGTTTTGGCTACGGATTTGATGTATTACGAGATAAAAAGAGAGGCAAAACCAATAGTCTCGAATTTCAGCATCATTGGTATGGAAGAAAATGGATGTACGACTTCTTCTTACAGCAGCACAAAGGTTTTTATAACCAAAAACGGAATGATGACAAAACCTACACTTTGCATCCTGACATCAAAATGAATATGTATGGAGGAAGCCTTCAATATATTTTCAATAATAAAAAATTTTCGTACAATGCCGCAATGAACCAAACTGAAAAACAACTCAAATCAGCAGGCAGTATTCTCGCGGGGATATCACTATACTATAGTAAAGCACGAAGTGACACAACCATAATTTTTGATAAATTGACCTCCAATCATGAAAATCTTCAATTTGGAATATCAGGAGGATATGCTTATACGTGGGTTATAAATAAAAGACTATTTCTTGCTGGTTCGGCATCCATAGGTTTGAATATGGGAAATAATTATCCCAATGGCTTCTTTCGAAAAAAAATGGAATTTTATCCAACAATCAACAGTAGAATGGCATTTGGCTACAATGCCGAAACTTGGTCATTATCTGGCTCTGCTTACATGAATAAGGTATATCTCTTTTTCGACAAAGAAGAAAGTTTGAGTATGAATAATATGAATTTTCAAATAACTTTTACAAAACGTTTCGACTGGAACAATCCTTTTGTCAATAATACCCTAAATCGGACAAATGACGCAGTAAAAAACACAAAGAAAAAAATAGGATTATAAGGATATTATTATCTTTACAGCTTCGACAAATTATAAAATAAACAATGTCACAAAAAATAACTGAAAAGTATAACCTACATATCAAAGAAGCTAAAGAAACTCTTCAAGATATTGTAGTACACACACCTCTAACTTGGACTAAAAGCCTATCCGAAAGTTTTGGAGCTAACGTATATCTCAAACGTGAAGACCTACAAGTTGTAAGATCTTATAAGCTACGTGGAGCTTACAATATGATTTGCAAGCTTGGCGACACTGCCAAACAGCAAGGAGTAGTGGCAGCAAGTGCAGGTAATCATGCACAAGGAGTGGCCTATAGTTGTAATAAGCAAATGATTCGTGGTGTGATTTTTATGCCTAAAAACACTCCTCGTCAAAAAATAAAACAAACTCGCATTTTTGGAGAGCAATATGTAGAAATAGTGCTTGCAGGTGATACTTTTGATGACTGTGCCACCGCTGCTATTGAGTACGCTAAAGAAAATGGGATGATTTTTATCCCTCCTTTTGATGACGAAAGAGTTATCTCAGGACAAGGCACTGTAGCGCTTGAGGTATTGGAAGATATTGGAGATACCAAAATAGATTACATTTTTGTGCCTGTAGGTGGTGGAGGTTTGTGTGCCGGAACGGGAGCATATATCAAAGACTTTTCGCCACATACCAAAGTTATTGCTGTGGAACCTACTGGTGCTGCTTGTCTCGACCTAGCACTAAAAGAAGGAGTTCCAACAAAAATAGAAAAAATAGATAAGTTTGTAGATGGAGCAGCTGTCCAAAAGATTGGTCAACTCACTTTCCCTATCTGTAAAGAAACAATAGAAGAAGTTTGTCTAGTTCCAGAAGGAGAAGCATGCTCTACAATGTTGAAACTTTATAATGAAAATGCAATAGTCGTAGAACCCGCTGGAGCTTTAAGTATCGCTGCCCTGAATCACTATAAAGAAGAAATAAAAGGAAAGAATGTTGTTTGTATCGTTAGTGGTAGCAACAACGATATAGACCGAATGCAAGAGGTGAAAGAGCGTTCATTACTTTTTGAGGGATTGAAGCATTATTTCATAATACGATTTGCACAACGTAGTAATGCTCTGAAAGATTTTGTAAATAATGTACTAGGATCTCATGACGATATTGTTCGTTTTGAATATATGAAGAAAAATCAACGAGAATATGGTCCTGCTTTAGTTGGAATAGAATTAGACACCCCTCAAGACTATCAACGATTAATAGAGAGGATGAACGACTCTGGTATTGATTATACAGTATTAGATTCAAAAAGTGATATAGGAAGATATATAGTATAAGTAGGCTACTTAGCTTTTAAAATCGAGCATCAAATATTTTTCAAAAAAAGATACAGATTAAGGGGGAAATAATAAAAGAGTTTCTATCTTTGTGCTTTAGATATTCAAGAACAAACTAGAAGAATATTTAAAAAATGAAACAGAAACAGACTTATTATAAAAAATATTAGAAAGGAACAGATATATGATATCTCGTTCCTTTTTTTTTATCTTTGTAGTAGATCAATTTATAGACATAATATCACAATAATAAAATAGAAAAGATGCATTCAGACAAAACAGTTCAATTGATTTTAGAAGATGGATCAGTATTTGAAGGAAAATCTTTTGGAGCAGAAACTCCATCGGCTGGTGAGGTAGTATTCAGCACAGCAATGGTTGGATATCCAGAAAGTTTGACCGACCCTTCATATCTTGGTCAGATTCTAACAGTTACTTACCCAGTAGTTGGAAATTATGGTGTACCTGAAAATACACTAACGAATGGAATATCGGACTTTTGCGAATCTGAAAAAATCCATGTTAGTGGTCTAATTATTTCAGATTATTCACATGAATATTCACACTGGAATGCCAAGAAAAGCTTGGGCGATTGGCTCAAAGAGAGTAATGTGCCAGGTATTTATGGAATAGACACACGTGAGTTGACAAAACTTATTCGTGAAAAGGGTGCATTGAAAGGCAAAATTGTTTTTGAAAATGCTAATGAAATAGACTTCATAGACCCAAATGAGACTAATCAAGTTGCATTGGCTAGTTGCAAAGAAGTTATAGAATATGGTGATGGAGACAAAACTGTAGTGCTAGTGGATTGTGGAATCAAGCACAATATCATTAGGTGTCTTCTGAAAAGAAATCTAAAACTGATAAGAGTGCCTTGGGATTATGACTTCAACCAATTGGAATGGGATGGTCTCTTCATATCTAATGGACCTGGAAATCCTGATTATTGTGAAGTGACAATCAATAATATCCGCAAAGCTATGGAACGCAATAAGCCTATATGTGGTATTTGCATGGGGAATCAATTATTGGCTAAAGCTGGAGGTGCTAAAATTTATAAACTGAAATATGGTCATCGTAGTCACAATCAACCAGTAAGATTGGTAGGTTCTACACAATGCTACATTACTTCTCAAAATCATGGATTTGCAGTAGATACTGACTCTTTAGGTTCAGATTGGGAACCATTATTCGAAAATTTGAATGATGGAACGAATGAAGGTATCCAACATAAAACGAAACCTTTCTTTTCAGCACAATTTCATCCCGAAGCAGCAAGTGGTCCTACCGACACTGACTTTATCTTCGATATGTTTATTGAAAAACTATAATCTCTTAAAGTGATGAATAGAATAGAGATTATAAAAAAGTATCTCACAACAAATGACTTAGATATTCTGCTAGAAGCTGAAGATGCTTTGTTTTGGGTGGACTGGGGTGAGTATGATTCGGATATTATAGAATATTGCGAAAATATGATTCTATCAGGTCAACTGTCAGCAAAAGAATATGGAGAATATGGAGTAGAAATTACTTATAAAGGACAATCTATAAAAATAGATTACCCAAATGATTTTGCCGATCGAGATACGACACTAACTATTCTAAGTGAAGTTATTAAAGATAACTACTCGCTACGCTTTTCTATAGACACCGACGGAAGTGATACTCTTGGTTTTGTAGCTCTCAAACATGACGAATGGGCTGAGATAGAAAAAGAGGTAGGGACAGATATAGTTGAGAGAAAATTCAAAAAAATAAAACAAGGTGACAAAATCTTTGGATAAAATCACCATCTTATAAGATAGCAAGATGAATAAAATAAACGATATCAAAAA
>JASLEN010000246.1 GCA_030151105.1 Dysgonomonas sp. | reverse complement strand
CCATTTTCTCACCCGAAAGGTAAGAAAAAGCATCACCTGCACGAGCATACAACAGACGCAAGAAGTCATAAATCTCGGTTGTTGTACCCACTGTAGAACGAGGATTTCGATTCGTTGTTTTTTGCTCTATCGAAATCACAGGACTCAGTCCCGTAATTTTGTCCACATCTGGACGCTCCATTCCTCCTAAGAAGTTTCGAGCATAGGCAGAAAAGGTTTCAATGTATCGTCTCTGCCCTTCTGCAAAGATTGTATCAAATGCTAATGAAGATTTCCCACTACCACTCAGCCCCGTAATAACAACAAGTGAGTCGCGTGGAATTTCTACATCTATATCTTTCAAGTTATGCACACGTGCGCCGTACACATTTATAGTCTCTCTATCGTCTAATATATTTGCCATTCTTTATTATAAAGGAAGTATCTGATTATTCACTTCAAAAGAAATATAGAATTAAATCTTGTTGAAAATGAATAATAAAATAAGTTCTAAGAACTTTGAAAAATGAGTATTGAGTGTGTCTATTATTCCAAAGTCACCCAAGCCTTGTTATGTACCTTTGGAGCCTCTTTACTATAGTATAAAGACTCTTGCGTAGGAATTTGTAATGTATATGATTTTCCTGCCATGATAGTTAGTTTTCTATCTCTCAACCAACTATTTGCATCTTTCAATTGTGCATAGGTGATATTATTTTCAACCGCAAACGAAGCTAGGTCTGTAATAGATGATGACACTTTCACATCCTTATAGGTCATTGGTTTGTAAAGCTGATCAGCACTTAATACAAATCCATATTTTGATGGATTTTCAAATATTTGTTTGATAGCAACCATTCTGAAATAATAACGAGTAGTTTCTTCTACCAACCACAAATCTAATCCCTCTTCGGCTTGTTGCTTATTCAACTCGCCCGAGATACGCCCTTGACCACCATTGTAAGAAAGTGCTACACTTGCCCAACTGCCATATTTGCGATGCGCTTGATGCAAATATTTGCATGCTGCATAAGTTGCTTTCTCCACATGATAGCGTTCATCTACCTCAGCACCAACCTCAAGACCAAACTGCTTACCTGTTGCTGGCATAAATTGCCACAATCCCACAGCTCTTGCTGGCGAATAGGCACGAGGATCGAGATTACTCTCTATTACTGCCAAATATTTAAAATCGTCTGGTATATTATTCTCCTTCAAAATTGGTTCTATAATCGGAAAAAACCGATTGGCTCTTTTGATAAGCATCAATGTGGTAGAATGGAAGTAGGTAAAGCTATTCAACTCTCTGTCATATCTTTCGTGCATATCGTATCGATCGAGATCCAACTTTTCCCCAGCAAATGTAACTTCTTTGGGAATCTCTACAGACTTTGTCATAGATAGCACAAATGGAGCTCTTTTATTCACTGTTTTTTCAGTCTCGTTAGACAAACAAAAAAAGCCTATAGCACACAATGCTACAATTGGAACCATTATCAGAAGAATCTTTTTCATCGTATATATTGTTATTTTTTTACTCAAAAATCGGATTGGCAAAGATACGAATTTTATACGAGAAAAAGAGAGTCATTCTCTCTTATCCTCTATCTTTTCCTTACTATTCGCTCCATGTATAACACCCTTCAAATTCGATCTCCAAGTTAGGCACTTCCTCTTTGAACAATGCATACACCGATGCTCCCGATCCACTCATTGAAGAATAAACAGCTCCTAGTTCATAAAGTTTATTTTTGAATTCCTTTATTTGTGGATGCAACGCAAATACACTTTCTTCAAAATCATTTACCATCAAATTTTTCCATTCTTCCACTGGTTGCTGGATTATTTTTCTCAAATTCACTTTAGGTTGCGTAGGTTTCACTTGCGAAAAAGCATCTCGTGTAGAAACAAAAACATCTGGTTTTACCAACGCCAATTTATATCCTTTCAGAGATAGGTCAACAGCCTCTAGCACCTCTCCAATCCCTTCCGCATACATAGGTTTGTTGTAGATGAAGATGGGACAATCTGCGCCTAGTTGAATCGCCAATTTAGCCAATTCCGCTTGTGAAGCTCCTAAAGAGAACATGTCATTGAGTAATCTCAATGTAAATGAAGCATCTGCCGAGCCTCCACCAATACCTGCCCCAAAGGGAATACATTTTAATAAGTGAATTTCAACAAAGGGAAAGGAATAGTGTTGGCGCATAATCCTCAATGCCTTCATCACCAAATTATCATTATTTTCTCCGTCCACTTGTAGCCCTGTTTGAATAAAGATATCTTCTTGCAATCCATCTTTTTCGATTATTTCAAGGGCATCTTTTATACCGATGGGATAAAAAACTGTTTCTAGATTATGATAACCATCAGGACGCTTAGACACAACATTCAGTCCTAGATTAATTTTGGCATTGGGAAAATAGATCATAGTTGTTTGGTTTTGGGACACAAAGATAAAATAATTAATTCACTTAACGCAAATTCATACATGTCCATATTGCAGACTTGGATAGTGGGCTGTATGCTTTGGAATGGAGATTGTTGGATTGCAATAATGACAATAGATATTCCTCCTGTTGGATCATGATATAAGTAGAGGAGAATGAATTCTCGTTATAGAACTCATTCTCCTCTCAAAAAAAATTATTGAACTTATTAAAATTGAACTTTCATCGATTTAATTCCTGGATACAATAAATCAGCTTTCGAATAATTATCTGCTGTAGGTGCAGGTGACAAAAACTCACTAGCGATCCCTACCACATCAAGAGTTCTACTGCCTAGATCTACTGTTACAAATGCATAGAGTGGATCTTTATATTCTGCCATATGCCCATTGGAGTAAATAGCAGCCTCCTCTATCCAAAAGTACGAAGCACTATTGATTTGAAAATAGTGAATATCATTAATCTCTAGATAGTCATCTATATGCAAATCTCCAGAGAAGCAAGCAATCACTTTCTTCTCTTTTCCTCTATTATGTTTCTCAAGCACCTCACGTATTTGTGTTGCACTTGGACTCAAATTTTCTTTCCACTTGGTAGCAATCCCTTGATGCGTGAAAATGAGAGAAGGCTTATCCGTCTTAGCTAAATCCTCATCAAGCCACTTTAATTGGTCGGGGCTTATAAGGTTTTTATTCTCAGAAGGAATACCATAATTATTACTTAGTTTAAAATCTTTATATTCACCATCTTCGAGTATAAAATTTAGATCTAAAACAATGCAATGAATTCCTCCCTTGTCATAAGAATAATATCTAGCTGGCATTTTTTGTTTAGCCATCACCTTCTCTTTTTCGAGATGGTCTGAATCATGATTTCCTAAAACATGGTGACTTTCGCCTTCAAATAGATTCCAAATTTGCAGAATAGAGTCTAGTTGTTGTCCATGAGATAAATCGCCCAATTGGATAATAAAATCTGGTTTAACTTCATTTGTTTTATCAACAAACACTTTTAAACGATTCTGTGCATCCTTCTGAAGATCTTGATGTACATCTGCTATCATCCCAAAGGTGACAATATCACTCTCCTTCTTTGCCGAATTGCAACTTCCAAAACCTATGCTTAGAGTTAATACTACTATAAATAATTTTATCAGTTTCATTTAACTTTTATTTTTTCGATTGACTAGAGAAGGCATATATATTGCCTCCAAAGTCTGTCACAAAAAAAG
>JASLEN010000241.1 GCA_030151105.1 Dysgonomonas sp. | reverse complement strand
CAAGCTGGAGCATTGACAACAACATATACAGCATCACAAGGATTGCTATTGATGATCCCTAACATGTACAAAATGGCTGGGGAGCTACTTCCTTGTGTATTCCACGTTTCGGCACGTGCTATTGCAGCACAAGCGCTATCTATCTTTGGTGACCACCAAGACGTGATGGCTGCTCGTCAAACTGGGGTAGCTATGTTCTTCTCTGGATCGGTCCAAGAGGTAATGGACCTTTCGGCTGTTCCTCACTTAGCAACTTTGGAATCTCGTATTCCATTTATGAATATATTTGATGGATTCCGTACATCGCACGAAATTCAAAAAGTGGAATTGATGGATCAAGAAGACCTAGTGCCTCTTATCGATCAAAAAGCGTTGAAAGAATTCCGTGATAGAGCACTAAACCCTAACAAACCAGTTACTCGTGGTACTGCTCAAAATGATGATATCTACTTCCAAAGCCGTGAGGCAGCAAATAAATTCTACGATGCAGTTCCTGATATTGTTGAAAAATATTTGAAAGAAATCAACAAAATCACGGGACGCAACTATGGTCTATTTGACTACTATGGTGCTGAGGATGCAGACCGTGTAATCATCGCTATGGGTTCTGTTACAGAAGCTATCAAAGAAACTATTGACCACTTGACTGAAAAAGGAGAGAAAGTAGGTCTAGTTTCAGTTCACTTATATCGTCCATTCAAAGCTGAGGCATTCTTGAATCTTATTCCTAAAACAGCTACTCAAATTGCTGTAATGGATAGAACTAAAGAGCCAGGAGCACTTGGAGAACCTCTTTTCTTGGATGTGAAAGCTGCTTTCTACGGAAAAGAAAATATGCCTAATATCGTAAATGGTATTTATGGTCTTTCGTCAAAAGATACTACTCCTGCACAAATCATGTCGGTGTATGAAAACTTGGCAATGAAATTACCTAAGGCTGACTTTACGATTGGTATCGTGGACGACGTAACATTCAAATCTCTTCCACAAAAAGAAGAAGTTGCTGTTGTAGATTCTAACTACGAAGCTAAATTCTACGGATTAGGTTCGGATGGTACTGTAGGTGCTAACAAGAATACTGTAAAAATTATTGGAGATAGCACAGACAAATACTGTCAAGCATATTTCGCTTACGACTCTAAAAAATCAGGAGGATTTACAGCATCTCACCTTCGTTTTGGTGATGCTCCTATCCGTTCTACATATTTGGTAAATACACCAAACTTTGTGGCATGTCACGTTCCTGCATACCTTCACCTATACGATGTAACTCGTGGATTGAAGAAAAACGGAACATTCCTACTTAACTCTGTATGGAGTGCCGAAGATGTTGGAAACAATATGCCAAACAACGTTAAGCGTCACTTGGCGAAAAACAATATTACGTTCTATATTATCAATGCAACTAAAATTGCTACAGAAATTGGTCTAGGTGGACGTACAAATACTATTCTACAATCTGCATTCTTCAAAATTTCTAACGTTATTCCTTTCGATCTTGCTGTAGAGCAAATGAAGAAATTTATCGTTAAATCTTACGGTAAAAAAGGAGAAGATGTTGTTAAGAAAAACTATGCAGCGGTAGATCGCGGAATCGAAATCGAGCAAGTACCAGTTCCAGCAGAGTGGGCTGACTTGAAAGATGAAGAAGAAGTGGTAGATAACGTTCCAGAATTTATCAACAAAGTTGTGCGCCCTGTAAACGCTCAACGTGGATACGACCTTCCTGTATCAGTATTCAAAGGACGTGAAGACGGAACTTGGGATCATGGTACTACAGAGTACGAAAAACGTGGTGTGGCTGCGTTCGTTCCTGTATGGAATGCAGAAAACTGTATCCAATGTAACCAATGTGCTTACGTTTGCCCTCACGCTACTATTCGTCCATTCCTATTGGATGAAAAAGAGCAAGCTGGTGTAGGAGAAGGTGTTGACTTGTTGAAAGCACAAGGAAAACAATTTGATGGAATGGCATTCCGTATCCAAGTGGACGTTCTTGACTGTCTTGGTTGTGGAAACTGTGCTGACATCTGTCCTGGTAAAAAAGGAAATTCAGCTTTATCAATGGTAGAGATTGGAACTCAATATCACGAGCAAGATACTTGGGACTACATGGTTGACAATGTGAAAACTAAACAACACTTAGTAGATACTAAGATGAATGTGAAGAACTCACAGTTTGCAACTCCATTGTTTGAGTTCTCAGGTGCATGTTCTGGTTGTGGAGAAACTCCATATATCAAATTGGTAACTCAACTTTACGGAGATCGTATGTTGATTGCTAATGCTACTGGATGTACATCTATCTATGGTGGTTCTGCTCCATCAACTCCATATCGTAAAAACGAAGAAGGAAAAGGTCCAGCTTGGGCTAACTCTCTATTCGAAGATAATGCTGAGTTTGGTCTTGGATATGCTATCGCAAATACAACAATGCGTGATAGAATAGAAAAACTATTCAAAGAAGGAATTGCAGAAGCAAACACTCCAGCAGAGGCTAAAGAATTGTTCCAATCATGGATTGACAACCGTCAAGAAGCTGAGAAAACAAAAGAACTTTATCCAGAGCTAATCAAAGTATTAGAAGCTGGCGAAAAAGCTGGATGCCCACGTTGCAAAGAAGCACTTTCGTTGAAAGACTACATCGTAAAACGTTCTATCTGGATCTTTGGTGGTGACGGATGGGCATACGATATAGGTTTCGGAGGTCTTGACCACGTTATCGCAACTGGTGAAGATATCAATATCCTAGTTCTAGATACTGAGGTTTACTCTAATACTGGAGGTCAAGCTTCTAAATCTACTCCTATCGCTGCTGTGGCTAAATTTGCTGCTGCGGGTATGAGAGTTCGTAAGAAAGACTTGGGTATGATTGCTGCAACTTATGGTTATGTTTACGTTGCTCAAGTGGCAATGGGAGCTAACCAAGGACAATGTTTGAGAGCTATTCGTGAGGCTGAAGAGTACAAAGGACCTTCAGTAGTGATTGCTTATTCTCCTTGTATCAGCCACGGTCTGAGAAAAGGAATGGGTCATGCACAAAGCGAAGAGAAATCAGCTGTTGACTGCGGATACTGGCACTTGTGGAGATACAACCCACTATTGGAAGACGAAGGCAAAAATCCATTTATTTTGGATAGCAAAGCTCCAGATTGGGATAAGTTTGACGAGTTCCTTGGACAAGAGGTGCGTTATACTTCTCTACAAAAAGCTACAACTAAAGAAGAAGCTAACGAGCTTTACAAAGCAGCTAAAGAAAGTGCACAATGGCGTTATAAGAGCTATGTGCGTATGGCTGATGCTAAATTTGGTGAAGAAGAAGCTCAAGCATAATTGCAAAAAGCTTTATATAAATAGAAAAAGGGTAGTCGAAAGATTACCCTTTTTTGTTAGTTTATAATTCTTATTTTAATTCCTGATTTTCATCTATATCTTTTGTCTGTTGGCAAGAATCTCATCAATATTCTTTTCAGCCCAATGCACAAGTGGCTCTATATTTGCATATAGCTCATGCCCTAGAGCTGTTAATTCGTACTCTACACGTGGCGGCACTTCTGCAAATACCTCTCTTTTCATTATTCCATCTGCTTCCATCGAGCGCAATGTGGCAGTCAGCATTCGTTGCGAAATATCGCCTATGGTTCGTTGTATTTCGCTAAATCTCAATCTCCCATTTACCTTTAATGTTGTCAATATCAATATAGACCATTTGTCACCTAGGCGAGATAATACATCTCGTACAGGACATTGGTTGTTGGGTTGAAAGTTTTTTAAAATAATATTCTCCATAATTTATTGATTTTCAGCAATTGTTACTTTGCTGTTAGTTAGTATCAGCCTTGTACCGTATTGTTTTAATTCAATTACTACTTTATATTTGCAATACAAAAGTAATAAACTTATTTATATATACTAATGATGATTATTAGTGTATTATGGTTTAATGAAATAGTGTCCAACAATTTAAAAAAGCATACAATGAAACAAATTGCACGTAGTAACAATTTTACAGCTATCAATATCGGGAAGCTAACTGATGTATTAAATGATCTGAATGGTAAGGTCTTTTTGAAGGAGGAAACTCAAGCCACAGGTTCTGAAATCTCTATAAGTGTATTGCCTCCTAAAACGGAACTTCCTATTTTTCATACGCATAAGCAAAACGAAGAGACGTATATTATTTTGAGTGGAGAAGGGCAGTTTCAGGTGGATGATCAATGTTTTAATATATCAGAGGGGAGTATTATTCGTGTTGCACCTGCTGGAGTTAGAGGCATGACTAATACATCTGATGCGCAAATGATTTATATTGTGGTGCAAGTGAAAGAAAATTCACTTGAGCAATACACGATGGAAGATGGTGTGATAGAACAAGCAAAAGCACTTTGGTAAATGTTGAAATAAAAAACTTGCTGATGATCTCAGCAAGTTTTTTATTTTAGTTATTATTTGGGTGAGGATGAGTTACTTTTTCAATGTGTTTTTTACCACTTCTCCATCTTTAATAATCATCACAAACTTCTTTTCAGGATTAGCAATCAATGACAGATCTTTCAATGGATTGCCATCTACCAACAATAGATCGGCAAAAGCTCCTTCTTCTACCACTCCTAGCTGACCAGGATAAGGGTTGCGTTTGCCCGAAAGTTGGAGCAATTGAGCATTGTCATGTGTAATCATTTTTAGAATTTCGGCATTCGAAAACCATTTTTGAAGGCGAAGGATATATTGGTTTTGTTCAGGATTCAACTCTGGTTCGAAGAGGAAATCGGTACCCCAAGCCAATTTTACACCTAGCTTTTTAGCCAAAGGCCACACTTTATCTTGACCTTCTAGAACTGGTTTACGCTTTTCTTTGCGTTGCTCGTCCATGTTCTCGTTGTTGTCCATCAAGTTCTGAAGACTCAACCAAATGCCTTTGTCAGCCATTATTTGTAGAGTTTCTTCATCCAACATTTGCCCATGTTCTATAGATTTTACGCCTGCCTCTATCGCGCGTTGAACAGCTCTAGAAGTGTAGGCATGCACCATAACGTACGTCCCCCAATCTTCGGCAGCTTCTACTGCAGCCTTCATTTCATCTAGTGTATATTGGGTAACATCAATAGGATCGTAGGCAGACGATGTGCCACCTCCTGCCATCAGTTTAATTTGACTAGCTCCAAAACGAAGATTTTCTCTAGTTGCCACCAATACATCATCACGCCCATCAGCAATAAAAGTAGCTCCTAACATTTCAGCTCGAGAGGGCTTTCCAAAGAAGCGGCGAGCTTTTTCGTCAGGTGTTCTAAAATCTCCATGTCCAGCTGTTTGGCTGATTGTAGCACCCGAAGGCCAGATGCGTGGACCAGCAATTTTCTTATTGTCGATAGCAGCTTTTAGAGGGAAGATAGGTCCACCAGCATCTCTAACACTTGTGAAACCACGTAGAAGCATATTGTGAGCAGACTCACCTACGTTTTTTAGCAACTGCTCTTCGGACATATTAGGTGACAAAAGCTGTTCCATTGTGAGTGCTCCGAATACCATATGCACGTGTACATCAATGAGCCCAGGCATTAGAGTTTTGCCTTTTCCGTCTATCTTTAATACGTCATTATTCTTAATTGTGATTTTGGTAGCACTGATTGTTTTAATCTTTTGATCGGCAATCAATACATTCATAGGCTCAGTCAGAGCTGTTTTGTTGTGATCTAGAATTCTCACATTTTCTAAGAGAATGTCTTTAGTTTGTGCCATCATCCAAGTTGTAGAAGCTAGGAAGAGAGCGATAATACATTTTAGTTTCATATTTCAATTATATGTTAATAAGAATTGTGTAATGAGCTCTAAGGTACTATAAAATATATATTCTAAACTTATAAAAATACTTAATCTATTAGTGGCGATAGTATCTTCACTACTTTGATATGAATTATATTTTGTGAAAAAATATCTCTACAAAGCCACATTGTTTTACTACCTTTGCTGCTATAAATCATATCTTTTGCTCATAAATATTGAGCTTGGATACAATAAATTAGTAAAACATAAGTTATAGACTTAGAACAAAAATACATTTTTCAGAAATGAGCAAAACCAAGAAACCAAATAGATTAACCCTCTTTTTAGCAAGCAAACGAGGTCGTCAGTTTTTTCATGTTACATATAGTGTAGGAGCAGCCATTGTTATTTTAGGTGCATTGGCAAAGATTACACACTTGCCCATGGGGAATGTTTTACTCACCGTTGGGATGGTGGTAGAGGCATTTGTCTTCCTAATTTCGGCCTTTGATGTTGATCAGGTGGATTATGCAGAAGCTAGCACAGGCGTAAGCGGAGGCATTGCAGTAGTAGGTGGCGGTGGTGTTGTAGGCGGTTCTGCCGAAGGTGTTGCCGTACAGGGTGCTGCTACAGGAGGAGCAAGTGGAGTTGTGATTGCTGGTGGCGGAGGTGTTATCGGTGGTGGCGGTGTAATTGGTGGCGGAGGCTATGCAGCTACTGCTGGAGGATCGGCTAACGTTGCAAATGTTAGTAGTGGTGGAAATGCTGGGGCAGCAAGCGTTGTGCCTGGTACTATTGGTACTTACGATGCTAGTAAGGTGTCTCCAGAATATGTGGAGCAAATGGATAGCGCAGCCAAAGGTATGGCGGAGTTTGGCGGGGTGATGACTTCGTTGAACGAGATGTCACAAACTTTGCTAAATAGCTGTAAGCAAATTTCAGAAAGTACAGACGATGTTTCGGGATTCTCGGCAAATATGAAAACGCTGAACGAAAACATCATGAATATAAACTCTATCTACGAGGCTCAATTCAAGTCTATTTCAGACCAAATCAATACGATACAATACATCAATGATAGCTTGAATAGAATCAAGTCGTTGTATGACAATACGGTGATGGATAGCAATGCTTTCAAGATGGAGAATGAAAGAATGATAAGACAAATTCAAGAACTAAATAAAGTTTACGCTCGCTTGCTACAAGCCATGAATGTTGGTGGAGGTGGCTACAATCAAGGTGGAGGCTATCCTGGGGGGTACAATCAGGGTGGGGGTTACAATCCTAACTTAGATGGTGGAGGATATAATCCATCGCTATAAGCGTTGTAGGATAACCAATTAGGTGTAAACATTTATTTAATATTAAATAGAAAGAATGGCAGGAGGAAATAAAAGAAATACTAGGCAACGGATGATCAATCTGATGTATCTAGTTTTTATTGCAATGCTCGCTATAAATTATCCCGAAGAGGTCTTGGATGGATTTGACTTGATCAATGAAAAATTGCAAGCAGCCCTCGAGAACTCCGAAAAGAGAAACAAGCAGATTTATCAGGAACTGACAGATGCCTATGCTGTTGCTCCAGACAAGACGGCAAATGCCTACGAGATGTCGCAAGCAGTGAAAGCAAAGTCAGATTCAGTTTTCAATTATATACAGTCATTGAAGCAAACTATTGCAGTACGTACGGATGGCAAAGATGCTGATGTAATGGATATCAGAGGAAAAGATAATCTAGATGCTTCATCTGTAGTTATGTTGGGTCCTGATGGACAAGGAAAAGTGTTGCGTCAAGCAGTAGAAAAATATAGAGAGCAGATTGTAGCTCTCATTGGCGATAAGTCTAAACAAGAGTTGATTAGAACTTCTCTTTCTACAGAAGTTAGCAAGAAGAGAGGACTAGATAAAAAGAACTGGGAGGAATCCTCTTTTGAAGCCATG
Organism: Dysgonomonas sp.; assembly: GCA_030151105.1. Taxonomy (GTDB): domain Bacteria; phylum Bacteroidota; class Bacteroidia; order Bacteroidales; family Dysgonomonadaceae; genus Dysgonomonas. The sequence goes on along the minus strand of JASLEN010000241.1, from coordinate 372 downwards.
CCTACCATTGCAACAGTTACTTATTTGACAGAATTGCAATCGAATGTGCGCCAGGCCGAAGGTGAGGTTCTGAATACAATCATCAAAGAGATAGACGTAACAGACTTAAGAATGAATAAAATAGAGGCATACGTAATTCCTCAATCCAATATTGTGATGAGAGGTGGCACGTATGATGCTCGAATTATTCTTGCAGCCGAAGATACTACACAGAGCTATAAAGTATTTGTAGACGGAAAAGAATTGGCTGATGGCGAAAATACAAAATATTCGAGAGTAGCCAGTAGTCTGGGAAAACATAAAGTGAGTGGTTTCATTAGCTTGATGAGCCGAGATGGAAGCGAAATCAAACGTCAATTCGAAGAAGAGTTT
>JASLEN010000166.1 GCA_030151105.1 Dysgonomonas sp. | reverse complement strand
TGTTTGGTCGATAAATCGAGGGCGGTTGCGGTGCATAAATCGTACGGAGCGTCTAGGAGGGATATTAGTGGAATGATAATGACTGAGGTGTTGTTACACTTTTTGATAGCAATAGTTTTAGCCGCAATTTTTATATTTTTTGGGAAAAGCATAGTTGAAAATATTTTTGAAGTAACGATAACAGCGCTCTTTTCTCTCAAGTCTCTTCTAATCCTAGGACTTATCCTACTTGTGATATTTGCCTCTGCAAGTATTGTCCCAGCGTATATGTTGTCTTCTATTTCAGTAATGACAGCTCTGAAAAATCATACACAAGGTAGAAGAGGTTGGAAGCTTTCACTACTTTTCGTTCAGTTTGTTGCATCCATGTTTTTGCTGACTCTCCTTACTATTGTAGCTCTGCAATACGATAAACTTGTGGACGGAGATCATGGAATAGAATATGAAAACCTAGTTTATACAAGTATTTCAGATTCAAGAAGAGAGACTGCATTAGACAAAATCAGAAGCTTCCCTTTTGTTCAGTCAATAGCCAAGGGTACAGACTTGCCCGCAGTAGGAGGCGGAGCATCTGGTAACAATGTTTCTATACCTGGTGATGATAAACAGCTATTTAACTTTGCTGATTTATATTATATCGACGATAAATATGTTCCCACATTAGGGATGACAATTGTAAAGGGCGAAAATTTTTCATCAAAAAGTACTGATCGAGAAATGATAGTCAGCGAGCAATTTGCCAATCAACTGCTATTGCATACAGGCTGGACTGATGGTGTTGTCGGAAAAGTGCTAAATGTTAGCGAGCATGGAGAGAATCTAGTGGTGAAAGGAGTGTACAAAGATGTAGCATATTCCTCGCTCTCTACAGGTGATAAGAGAGCTTCTGCACTATTCTATAATCCAAACTATACCGCTTCTATTGTCATAAAACTGGATAAAGTAAATGGAGACAATATAGAGCAAATTCAGAAAGCGTTTGATGAAGTTATGCCAGATAGATCTATTGTTATAACTCCTTATAGCGACAGCTTTATTAAGCAATATGACACCGAAAATAAGTTTAAGACATCTGTGATGATAGTCGGATTGATTGCGTTGCTGATCAATATTATTGGTTTGGTTGCCTACTTGAACAATGAGGTTATTCGCCGTAGTGCCGAAATAGCTATTCGTAAGATTAATGGAGCCACAGTATCGGATATTCTTAATCTTTTTGTCAGAAATATATTGTGGTTGCTAGTTCCAGCTTTCTTGATAGGTGCTTTTATAGCCTATTATGTGGGTAGTGAGTGGATGCAGGCATTTACGGTCAAACTATTTATGAATCCTCTAATATTTATTTCTTGTGCTATTACCTTAATGCTAGTTGTGCTAGGTGTTGTAGTTTTGAAATGCAGCAATGTAGCAAAGAAGAATCCTGTTGAATCCTTAAAATCTGAGTAATATGAAAATGATTTTTAAAAATTTTGCTTATGTGCTTAAGAAGTTTAAAACTTCAAGCCTCTTAAATATTCTGGGACTATCTGCTGCCTTTGCTGTATTCTTGGCATTGATGACACAGGTCTATTATGATTTGAGTTTCAATAAACATGTAAAAGATGCAAGTGATATCTATTTACTCGATCGTTATTCTCATTTCACAGGAATGCATAATGCATGGTTTAGCGTTCCTAATGGAGAGAATATAGGAGAAAAAGCTCCTTTTGTAGAGTCACTATCTATACTAAATCACACAAATACTAGGCGTTACTATGCTGAGGGCGCGGAACCAGATACTGGAACAGACGAAAGTCTATTGAGAGCAAGAGGTGATTTTACTTCAGTTTTTAATCCTGTGGTATTAGAAGGAAATCTGAGAGAAGCCATTGCAGAAGGTAGTACGATTGCAATCTCAGAGTCAACCGCTAAAAAGTTCTTTGGAGATGAATCGGCATTGGATAAAACCTTGGTAAACTATTATAACCAAACGAGATCAACGGTTAAGGCCGTATTAAAAGATTTTCCTACTAATAGTACATTTAAAAATGGTGTATTTGAATATCTCCCCGATCAGCCAGCATCAGAAAGTTCGTTTCATGTTTTTATGAAAATACGTCCTGAAAACGCGCAACAGTTTCAAGAGTTTCTGAATACGGATGAATTTATGGGAGAAGGGTCTCTTAAGTACTTTGAAGAACATCCAGAACAGAAAGTTGATTTTTCTATTATTCCATTTAGTGATATCCATCTCAAATATCCGACGATGGGCACTGGCGATTGGAATATCACTATTGCATTGTTGGCTATTGCTATTCTCACTCTAGCGATTGCTTATATCAATTTTATAAACTTTTCGTTGGCTATGGCTCCTTCAAGGGTGAAAGCTTTGACTCTGCAACGAGTGTTAGGCTTGAACAAAGATAAGCAACTGTTTTTAGTAGCGGTAGAGTCAGCCTTGTTTTCGCTCATTGCATTTGGTATAGGCTTGTTGCTTGTCAACTTTGTGGCGAGTAGTGCCATCGCTGAATTATTCTCAGCTGATCTAAAGTCTGTCACTCGTCCTAATGTATTGTTATTAGGCTCTCTGTTAACTTTGCTAGTTGGTTTTATTATTGGTATTTATCCAGCAAGATATATCACAAGATTTAATGTTGTAGAATCCATTAAGGGAACATCAGTAGGAAGCACAAAAGGCACCTCAAAACTTCGTTCAATATTAATCACTTTCCAGTTCGCAGCTACTATCATGCTAATCATAATAACAGTGAGTATAAAACTTCAATATGACTATGTTGTCAATTATTCGTGGGGAATAGAAAAGGAAAATATTGTTTATATGAATGCTGGGAATACAGGAGTAGATTACAAACTATTTAGTGAAGAACTATTAAAAGATCCTCGTATTGTAGAACATACACGTTCTGAGTTTACCCCTGGATTTGTGCCTATGGGGTGGTGGAGAAACTTTTGTGGCAAACAAATTACATTGCAGTCGTGGCCAATAGCCGATAATTACTTAGACTTCTTTGGGGCAAAAGTAGTAGTAGGGAATAATTTTACGGCTTTGGAAAATCCAGAAAAGAAAAAGATGATATTCAATGAAGAGTTTATGAGAAAGTATGAATTTAAACCAGAAGATGTTTTAGGAAAAGAGATGTTTGTTTTTGAAGATAATGCCGAGGTTATAGGTATTGTTAAGGATATCAATTTCGAAACTCTAAAGATGGCTATTCGCCCTATGGCTTTTGTAACTATAGGAGATGAGCGGAATAATATCCTTTTCTTCAAGTTGTCGGGAAATGATACCAGAGGAGCTTTGCAACTGATAGAAGATACTTGGAAGAAGCATACTAAAGAGGTCTTGAAACTAGAGTTTCTAAGTGAACGGCTGGAAGGTCTATATCGTAGCGAGAGCAACTTAGGCAAGCTTGTAGGGCTATTCAGTGTAGTCACTATTCTCATTGCTATCATGGGAGTATATGGTCTTATTGCTTTCAATATAAAGTATAGAAGAAAGGAAATAGCAGTGCGTAAGATTAATGGAGCATCAGAATTTCAGGTCGTTAAACTTATCAATCGGAATATGATCATTCAAGTATTGATTGGTTTCATAATTGCCTCACCTTTTGCCTATTGGATTGTAGATAAATGGCTCTCTAGTTTTGCTTATCGTATTGATATACAATGGTGGGTGTTCCCATTGTCGGGCATCTTTGTCCTGCTTGTGGCACTTGTTGCCGTTAGTTGGCAAAGCTATAGTGCTGCAATATCCAATCCTGTAGAATCATTGAAATCAGAATAAATTGTTAAATATCACACTATATAAGAATGAAAAATTTCATAACCAATCTGAGAACCTATCTCAAGTTTCTTTCACGAAACAAGGTCTATAGCTTTGTGTCCATCTTTGGATTTTCCATAGCCTTGATGTTTGTTATCTTGTTGGGTTTATATGCCAAACAGGAGCTGTCGGTAGATAGTTTTCATGAAAAGAAAGATAGAATCTACCTAATGACACATGACTATGATGCTACTTTTGGTAATTCAGTAGCACCATTTGTACAAGATAAATGTCCTGAGGTAGAGAGCTTCTGTCGAATATATACACGAACAGTATTTGTAGGGAAACGAGAAACAGGAAAACTACAAAGCGAAGCTATGTTTGTAGATTCTACATTCTTCACCATGTTTTCCTTCAAACTGATAGAGGGCAATCCTTCAAAAGTGCTAGAGGCTCGCAAAACTGCCGTAGTAACGCAGGAATATGCTCACAAAGTATTTGGAGCGGAAAATCCTATTGGAAAGTCTTTGATTGTAAATGATGATGAGCATACTATTACGGGAATCATGGAAAGTATTCCGAATAATTCGCAGTTTCCACAGGTTGATTTTGTAGCAAACTATCGTTCTATTACTAACTTCTGGGGAGGTAATGATTGGATAATTGATGAAAGCTATAATTTCGGCTTCACAATGTATTTTCTTGAAAAAGAAGGTGCTAGTCTTATGGCTAAGATTCCTACTTTATTAGAGCTTTTTAAAGAAAGTTTCTGGTATTATAAAAACGGATTCACTGATAAATTGGAGTTTCTTCCACTCGAAGATGCTTACTTTACTGCCAATCCTAGTGATTATTCAACTATCAAAACCAACAATCTATCGCTTATAAAGATTTATGGAGCAATAGCTATTCTTATTCTAGTAATAGCGACGCTCAACTATGTGAATATGACTATGGCACAGGCTAGTTTTAGAGGAAAGGAGGCCGCCATTAAAAAACTTTTAGGAAGCAGCCAAAAAGCTATTGTTGGGCAATTACTGCTAGAATCCTTGCTAATGACGCTATTGACTTTCCTATTAGGCTTGCTTTTAGCATATTTGGCAGAACCCTATTTCAATGAGGTTTTGGCGACTAAAATAGAAATCGCAAAACAATTTACTGCATATAATATTGGGGTGAGTGTACTTTTTCTACTACTTATTTCTTTTCTTTCAGGACTTGTGCCCGCAATGATTATTTCGGGTTTCAACCCCATAGAAGTGGTTAAAGGAACTTTCTCTCGTAAGGTGAAATCTACTTACTCCAAAGCACTCATCATTTTTCAATATTTGGTGGCACTCACTTTGTTGATTTGTACATTCTTTATCAAGCAACAAGCTGACTATCTAGTTAACTATGATTTGGGATATCAGCATAACAACATCTTTACGATGGGAGTTGGACTAGATTCTGTTCAAACGGTAGGTTTTAAAGATAAGTTGTTGTCAATGTCAGGTGTAGAGCGAGTAGCCTATACTTGCGGTACGCCGATGGATAGAGGAAATAATAATTCATTTGAGAAAAATGGCGAGCAATTTAGTACGCAAGAGTTATTGGTCGATGATGATTTCTTCGAGATGTATGGTGTTAGCTATAGTCCTGCTGACGTCCCATTCACCGAGAAAAGTCTCTTGATAAATAATAATTTGTTTAATTCCTCCCTTACTAACAAAGAGAATATGACTATAGATTTGGGTGGTAAAGAGCGGTCGATAATAACAGGTACCTTAAGTGACTTTCACTTGGGGTCTCTCAATGAAGATCGAAAATATTTACGTATTCGTAAGCGTACATCTAAGATGTGGCCTTGGAGCGTAAGCATTCAATTGAGCCCATCTGCCGATCAATTTGCACTAGCTGATCAAATACAAAAGGAGTACACCGCATACACTGGTGGTGAGGTGGGTACATATCCTCAGTTTGCAGATTCTATGATTCAGAATTGGTATAAGAAAGAGAGCAATCTTTCTAAAATCCTTTCAGCATTTACTATTCTTACTATCATTATTTCGGTGATGGGAGTACTAGCGATGTCACTCTATATGATTAAGCAAAAAGAGAAAGAAATTGGTATCCGAAAGGTGAATGGGGCTACTGAAGGACAAGTGTTGTGGATGCTAAATAAGGAGTCGCTCATTCGTGTGCTGATTGCCTTTGTTATAGCTAGCCCTATTGCCTACTATGCGGTCAGTACATGGCTCGAAGATTTCTCTTACAAAATAGCAATCAATTGGTGGACATTCCTATTGGCAGGAAGTATTGTCGTATTGCTCACTTTGATATCTGTGAGTTATATGACTTGGAAAGCTGCAAGAGCTAATCCAGTAACTACCTTGAAGTCTGAATAATTTATAAACAATAAACTAAAAATATATCATTATGTTAGAAATCAAAAAGCTCTCAAAAGTATTTCGTACCGAAGAAATTGAAACAGTGGCATTGAATGAAATAGATATGCACGTAAAGAAGGGCGAGTTTATCGCTATAATGGGGCCTTCGGGTTGTGGAAAATCCACTCTCTTGAATATTGTTGGCTTACTCGACAATCCTACATCTGGTAAGTATTTACTCGATGGAAAGGAAGTTGGTAGCCTAAAAGAGAAAGAGCGTACACAAACACGAAAAGGAAATATTGGTTTCGTGTTCCAAAGCTTTAACTTAATTGAGGAAATGACTGTTTACGAGAATGTTGAACTTCCTCTCATTTATTTAGATGTTAAAAAGTCGGAGCGTAAGGAGCGTGTAGAAGCCGCACTTAAGAAAATGAATATGGGGCATCGTGCAAGCCACTTCCCTAGTCAGCTCTCGGGTGGACAGCAACAGCGTGTGGCAATAGCTCGTGCAGTAGTAGCCAATCCTAAACTAATACTTGCCGATGAGCCTACTGGTAATCTAGATTCCAAGAACGGTTTGGATGTGATGAATCTATTAACGCAATTGAATCAGGAGGGAGCAACTATTGTAATGGTGACTCACTCTCAGCATGATGCTTCTTTTGCGCACCGCACTATCAACTTGTTTGACGGACGTATTGTAACAGAAACACAGCTATAGATTTTAGTTCACTAGTGATGAGGTTAATACTATTTATCAATAAAGCTCTCTTGTTGGTAAATAGTATTTCCTTTTTTAGGAATAAGGTATATAGGACTTTGTTGATAGTTAAATTAGCTCCATTTCATCGAAATAGTGAATGAAGCTGAATATGTTGTCTTGCAACATCATTTATTAATAGAATAAAATAAGTATTACTTTAGATGAAGTCGTCTAATTGTTTGAAAATAGGGATGATAGATTTTCCCTTGTCTGATAGTAGATACTCAATATGTAGAGGCTTTTCCGAAATTATTTCCTTCACCAAATAGCCTTCTTCTTCCATTTCTCGTAGAGCAATAGATAGTGATTGCTTGTTTACTCCCTCAAGTTGGCGCATGAGCGAACTAAACCGCACAGAACCTTGTGTAGCCAATAAAAATATTTGAGGTTTCCATTTTCCCGAAAGTGTTTTTAGCACTCTTTCCACGGGGCATTCTAGGTTGTTATCTTCTGTCATAGTGGTAGTCAAGTATTTTTGACTTATTGCAAAGTCTAAAATCAATGTTGATCTTTGTGTAAAATCACGAATTTAAGCAAAATGTTGTACAAATACTTAATTCTGACTTGTTTATTGCTTAATGTACTAGCATGTACAAGTCAGACAAAGAAAGGAAAGAATATGGAAAATAATAACCCAATGCTATGCAATCCTGAAACAGGAATGTGCGAAATGCCCGATAGAGACGTAGATGTAAAAGCCATAATGAATGATGAGGTGAAAGAAAAACCAATAAGAATAGTGTATTATACAGATCCCATTTGTTCGGCTTGTTGGGGCATAGAAGGTGCTTTGCGCAAGATGAAACTAGAGTATGGAGATCATTTTACTATAGAATACAGAATGGGAGGTTTGCTGCCAGCCTTTGGAAATGGCTATAATGCTGGCGGAATCTCTAGTCCAGCCGATGTCGCTAAACATTGGGACGAGGCTAGTGACTATTATCAGATGCCAATTGATGGAGATGTGTGGTATGATGATCCGTTGAGTTCGTCGTTTCCAGCGTCTATTGCTTTCAAAGTTGCGGAATTGCAAGACGAGGATAAAGCCATTCGTTTTCTGCGAGTGATGCGTGAAATGCTTTTCTTGCAAAAAAGGAATATCTCTAAATGGGAGGTGATAGAGGAGGCTGCTAGAAGAGCAGATCTGGACATAGAGCAATTGAAAAAAGACTATCAAGGAAGAGGGGCAGATTTGCTTCAGGCAGATTTAAATCTGAGTAGAGACATGGGAGTAAGAGGTTTTCCCACTTTATATTTCTTTGACGATAAAGAATTAAAGTCGATAGTGTATGGTTCAAAACCATATTCAGCTTACGAAGCAGCTATTCTTGAAACTCATTCTGGAGCTGTGAAGAAAACATATCCCAAAGATGTATTGTCTATCATGAAACTGTTTGGAAGTCTAACTATTAAAGAATTATCAGTGTTAGGTGAAATGGATATGAAGCAAGCTGAAACTTCTTTGACTGACTTGGAGAAAGACGGAATATTATCGAAAATAGTTTCACGAAAAGGAAATCTATGGTATATTAATAAATGACTGCCATTGTTGTATAAGGTGAGTATAATATGAATATAAGATTAGTATAAACAAAAGAATAAGAAAATGATATTAGTACAAATTAATTTTGATTTTCCCGTTGAAATGATGGGAGATGCATTAACTGAGGGTGCAAAGCCTTTAGCTGAGAGTATCAATAATGAGGAAGGTTTTGTTTCCAAAATTTGGATTGAGAATAAAGAAACTGCCGAAAGTGGAGGTATCTATATTTTCAAAGATAGAGCTTCTGCTGAGCAGTATGTAGCTATGCATACCAAACGTGTAGATGCTATGGGTGCTACAAACATTACATGTAAATACTTTGATGTGAATGAGCCACTATCCTCGATTAATAAAGGAATATAAAAGAAAAAACGTTTGTGTTCTTGGGGTCTTAGGTATGATAGATATCTGAGACCCTATTTTTTTGTTTGAGCTTTTTTTAGATCAAAATTTCATATCTTCGTTCTATAGCAAGTTCGCTAGCATCTGAAAAATACGATAAATCTTGAATAGAATACTCATACTCTTTGCTTTATTCGCCTCTTTGCTACATCTCAAAGGGCAGGATATTCAATTCAGTCACATCAATACGACTGAAAAACTCTCTCATGTTTCTGTGGTAACGCTCTATGCCGATGAAAATGATTACATCTGGATAGGCACTAGAGATGGGCTCAACCGATACGATGGACTCAATATAGAGACTTATAAATTAGAGGAAGATAATGCCAATAGTCTCTTTTCTAATGATATTAAAGTAATTACAGGAGACAAAAAGGGTTCACTGTTCATCCTTTGCACTGAGGGTGTAAGCCGCTATGATATGGCGCAAAACAAATTTACTACACTCTGGCAAGATAGTCATATTAGATCCATCTATTATGGTGAACATTTGTATGTTGGAAGGAATCGAAATATATTCGTTTTTGATGATGTAATGGATAAGTTTGTACTTAAACATACACTCCCTAATCACGTTTCTAGTATTACAAGCTTGTTTGTAGATTCTACATCTCACACTCTTTATGCGGGTACTGATATTGGACTTTTTTCTATTGATAAAGAAGGACAAATAAAGCATGAAATAACGATTCATAGTGCAATCTCAAATATCTACAAAGACGATGATGGGGATATGTGGATTTCTACTTGGAATGATGGCGTATTTCTGATGTCTGCTGGAAATATCAAACAATTTGTGCACAAGCCGAATGGAAAAAACAGCATTGCTTCCAACTTTGTACGAGGATGTTGTCAAGACAATAGAGGAGATATTTGGCTCGCTACTTTTGCAGGATTAAATAGGTATAACAAAAAAACAGGGGAAATTACATTTACACCTTCCAACAAAAGACCCGATGGACTAAGCCACTCCTCTGTGTGGTGCGTAATCAAAGATCATCAAGGCTCTATCTGGTTGGGGACATATTTTGGAGGAGTCAATTATTTCAATCCAGACTATTCCATTTATACTCACTATGAGGAAGCTCTCAACGAGAAAGATGGTTTGAGTTCTTCCATTGTAGGACGTATGACAGAAGACGGAGATCATAATCTCTGGATTTGTACTGAAGGAGCTGGAGTTAATATGTTTGACCGGAAAAACGAGACTTTTAAATGGTATATTCCTATAAATGGAGTCAATAGCATTGCTCATAATAATGTGAAGGCAATATATTACGATGAGGTAGAAAATGCAATGTGGTTTGGAGTTTACCTCGGAGGATTGGATAAACTGGATTTGAGAACAGGGCGATTTACTCATTTTATGCATAAGGTAAACGACCGAAATTCAATACCATCCAATAATGTGAGGCAGATAATTCCGCACAATAGACAACTCATTATAGCCACTGACAATGGTGTAGGTGTTTTTGATATTGCAACACAAAAGTGCGAAATGCTTTTAGCTGATTCAGTACAGAATGCATTGTTGAGAAATACCCTTGCGTTGCATATCGATCAGGAAGAAAACTTATGGGTATCGGTGATGGGAGAAGGAATATATCGATATAATTTTTCGAGCCAAGAATTAGTGAATTATCGTCATAGCCCAAGTGATCATAATAGCTTAAGCAATAATAATATAAATAGTATAATGGGCGATAGCCGCAATATACTCTATTTCTGTACTGCTGGACGAGGTTTAGATGTTTTTGATTATAAGACAAATACTTTTACGAATTATGATTCTAAGAAAAATAATTTAATCAACGACTTTCTCTACAATATTATAGAAGCAGGTCCAGATGACTATCTCATTACCACTAATCTAGGTCTATCTAGGTTCAACCCATCGACAGGGAAATTCAGAAACTACAATAAGGATAATAACTTTCCATTGTCAATCATAAATGATCATGGACTATATTTTACTGCCGACAAAAAAGTTTTTTTAGGAGGAGTAGATGGGATGGTTTCATTTGACTTAGATAAGCTAGATTTTGTTCCTCAAAACTACGATATTCGTTTGAGTAGATTATATGTAAATAATAATGAAGTACATGTAAATGACAAAACAAATATTTTAAGTGAAGCATTATTCAAGACTTCTAAGATTGTCTTAGATGCTAAGTCTAATATTTTTGAAATAGATATTACTACCACAAACTATATTGCAGCAAATGCTGAAGGACTTTGCTATCAACTCAAAGGATTCTCGGATGAGTGGATTCCTTTACGAGGAAACAAAATTACATATACCAATCTGGATGCTGGAGAATATACACTCATCGTTAAAAGTACGGGCGAGAACGTCTCAAATGCTGGCACACTCGCTCTTGATATAGAAATATTACCTCCTTTCTACAGAAGTACATTAGCCTATATCTTGTATTTAGTAACATTTGTTCTTTTGACAACCTATTTCTTTAGAATATATGACAAGAGTATCAAGCTACAAGCATCATTAACGTATGAGCAAAAACATCTGGAAGATGTGAAAGCATTGAATCAATCGAAACTAAGATTCTTTACTAACATCTCTCATGAGTTTAGAACACCTCTTACAGTTATTATTGGGCAATTAGACTACTTGATAAATAAGCATAGCTTTACGAGTGATGTATATGACAAAATCTTGAGTGCTTATAAGAATAGTATTCAGATGAAAGACTTAATTTCAGAACTTCTCGACTTCCGAAAGCAGGAGCAAGGTCATATGACTATAACTGCTGCAGAGCATGACGTTGTGTCTTTTGTTAAAGAGAATTTTTTCTTATTCGAAGAATATGCTAAAACAAAAGATGTTCTGTTTACACTCCACACAGATATTGATAATCTTAAAGTTTGGTATGACGAAAAGCAGCTTCAAAAGGTGATG
>JASLEN010000098.1 GCA_030151105.1 Dysgonomonas sp. | reverse complement strand
ATGGTATCCCAGGTAGTATGAATGATGTGAGTGCAGAAAATGTAGAAAGCATTTCGGTACTTAAAGATGCTTCTACTGCGGCCATTTATGGTGCTCGTGCTGCGAATGGAGTGGTTCTAGTGACTACTAAAACGGGTAAGGAAGGAAAAATATCCGTGGGCTATAGTGGCTATGTAGGGTTTAATAAGCCTACAGAAATGCCCGAATTTGTAAACTCATGGGAGTGGGCAGCATTATATAATGAAGCCAAAGGTGCAGAAGATTATAGTGCAGAAGCCATACGAGCTATGCGTGAGGGTACTAATCCAGACAAATATGGTAATGTACATTACTTGGATGAAATACTAAATCATACAGGTTTTCAAACAGGACATGACTTGACATTAAATGGAGGAGATAACAAGAATAAATATATGCTATCTCTCGGATACTTATCTCAAGATGGAATTGTAGAAAAGAATAACTATACGAGATACAATGCTCGAGTAAATCTAATCAATCAATTAGCCTCTAATCTTACCCTTACTACTCGTATAGCGGGTGTGTATGCAAAGGTAAAGGAGCCATCAGAGAACGCGGGTAGTGATGCTAGTCGTATGACAGGGATGATACAGCAAGCTGTGCGTATGCCTGCAGTGCATCCTGCTTATCTGTCGGATGGAACTTATGGAGGAGGACCATTAGGTATTGGAACGCCACTTGCAGGGATTAAGAGTGATTCGTTTTGGAAAAATCCAAGATATGTAGTCGATCTAAATATGAGATTAGACTATATGCCTATTGAAGGGCTTAATCTTTCGGCTATTGGAGCGTATAAATATACAAATAATGAAGAGAAAAAATTTAGAGCTTCTGTAGTTTTGGATGGAGGAAAAGAGTCTGGAATTAGAGCTTTAGATCAAATGATGTCAAAAGAACGCTATAAGAGTTTTCAAGGATTGGCAGACTATAATAAGTCATTTGGAAAACATAATTTTGGATTATTGGCTGGTTATTCGTGGGAGGATAAGGATTTCAATTCTCTATCAGCTTCCAGAGATAAGTTGCCAAGTAATTCAAAACCCGAAATAAGTACAGGGTCTCAGGATAATTGGACTAATGGAAGTGGTGTTTGGGAATGGGCTATGCAATCTGTATTTGGGCGATTCAAATACAACTATGATGAGAAATATTTATTTGAGACTACAATGCGTTATGATGGTTCATCTCGTTTTGGGGAAAATCATAAATACGGATTCTTTCCATCACTAGCTGCTGGTTGGAGAATGTCAGAGGAATCGTTTATAAAAGATGCTGAAGATTTGAAATGGATATCTAACTTGAAGCTTAAAGCATCGTGGGGAAAATTAGGAAACGAAAATATTGGAAATTACAACTATCAAACTTTATACTCTGCTAGTGGACTCAGCTATCCATTTGGAAATGCTATGCAGCAGGGTGCGGCTGTGGTAGCTGGACGTGATCCAAATTTGAGATGGGAAGCCACAGAAACAGTAGATGGGGGTTTTGAAGCCATTATGTGGAATGGGCTGTTGAGTGCTAATGTTACTTACTTCTATCGTAAGACTACTGATATTCTTCAAACTCCTAGTGGGAGTATTTCCTCTATATGGGGCTTGTCTCCTCGTGAGGTCAATTCAGGTTCGCTTCGCAATACAGGTTGGGAGTTTGAGTTAGGGCATAAAAACAAAATAGGAGGAGTAAAGTACAATGTTGGAGTCAACATGAGTGTGATTAACAACAAGGTGCTAGATTTTGGTGATTTGGGAGCATTGCAAAAAAATGGATTAATAAGAAGTGGAAATGGATTGTATGTAGGTTACCCTGCTCAAATATATTACGGATACAAATCTGATGGAGTATTCTTAGACCAAGCAGACATCGACTCTTGGTACGACCAAAGTGCCATTACACCTAACCCAAAACCTGGAGATATACGTTATCTAGATCTTGATGGTGATGGTAAGGTTGATCCTGAAATGGATAAGGCTTATCTAGGAAGTCGCATACCAAAGTTTACTTATGGAATCAATTTAGGAGCAGAATATAAGGGCTTCGACTTTTCGATGTTGATGCAAGGTGTTGCTGATGTGCAAGGACGATTAGAGAATTTTGCAGGACATGCTTTTCGTTCAGATATTGGGAACATCCAAAGATGGCAAGCTGATGGCAGATTTGATCCAACCAATCCAACACGCTATCCTAGCTATCCTCGACTTGAATTATTATCCAATGTTGATAGCGCAAATACTTATTTATCTGATTTTTGGGTGCAAGATGCTTCTTACTTTAGAGTGAGAAATATACAATTAGGATATGCTTTACCCAAATCAATATTGAAAGATATTAGATTGGCTAGTGTAAGATTCTATATTCAAGCCGAAAATCCCTTTACAAGCCACAAGTATCCTAAAGGATGGGATCCAGAGATCAATACCGATGGAAACTATTATCCTATTCTAAAGACCTATACATTTGGTGTAAACTTAAAATTCTAAAACAATGAAGAAACATAAATATATATATGCCATTATTTGTGCTATCTTATTTTCACTATCATCTTGTGATTTAGAGAGATTGCCAAAGAATGAGTTCGAAGATTCAGATATCTGGGCTAGCGAAAGCAATGCATTGTTGGCTCTCACAGGAATTTATAGAGGTAATATTCAGTATAATGGACCTGAGTATCAACCCAAAGATTGGTGGTCTTATAGTGGACTCCTTTTTCTGGAGTTTGCTTCAGACAATGCGTATGATAGACGAGGCACTAACTCAGGCTTTCATCGTATGACTGATGGAACGCTATTGCCCGACAATGGTTTTATACATGAATATTGGAGCAACTCTTATAGCAAAATAGGAAGAGCTAACCGTTTCTTAGAGGGTGTAGATAAACTAGATGCTAGCGATGCTGTCAAAAATAGATTCAAAGCCGAAGCTCGTTTTCTTCGTGCAGCTCAATATTTCTATTTGTCTCAATTTTTTGGAAGTGTGCCTATCGTGACTCGAAGCTTAACGATGGTTGAGGCAAATACTGTAGAGCTAAACACTAAAGCTGAGGTAGTCGATTTTACAATCAAAGAACTATCAGAGTCTGTAGAGCATTTACCTCGTTTCAAAGACCTGAAAGTGGATTCTGAAGCGGGTAGAGCTAGTAAGCAAGTTGCTTTAGCATTCCTTGGACGTCTTTGCCTAGCTGAAAAGAAATATGGAGAAGCAGCTGCTGCATACAAGCAAATCATTGATTTTGGAGATAATATTATTGATCCCAATTATGCTTCTGTATTTCTGCCTCAAAATGAAAATAGCAAAGAAAATATTTTCTCAACTCAGTATCTTGAAGGTACAGCTGGAAATGGACTGCCACAACATGCTTTTCCAGTAATGAGTAGAGGATGGTGTTTGATAAATGTAGCAGGTTCGTTGGCAGAAGCATATACTTTTAATGATGGTACGCCATTTAGTTACAGTGACCCTCGATACGATGCTAATAATCTTGGGAAAGATAGAGACCCACGTATGGATTACACTATCTATTACAATGGGGCAACCTTTATGAATCAGGAATACATTTGCCATCCAGATGCTGCAAGTGGTGATAAGATTTCGTCAGGCCAAACTACCCAAACAGGCTTTCTGATGCGTAAATACTTTGACGAAACCTATACAGGAGACTTGAACCGATATGGAGCTAATTTTCCTATCATTCGTTATGCTGAGGTATTGCTTGGCTATTTGGAGGCTAAGTTGGAAAATGGAGAAGGAATAGACCAAACATTATTGGATAATACGATTAATCAGTTGCGTACTCGTCCATCTGTAGATATGCCTAAAGTAACAGAAACTAATGCTGATGCCTTGCGTCCTATTTTAAGAAATGAGAGACGTGTGGAGTTGGCAATGGAAGGAATACGTTATTGGGATTTGCTGAGATGGGGTACTGCACATGAGGAGCTGACTCAAAATATAATGGGCGCTCCATTTCCAGGATCGGTGCGAGTGAGTAAATTGCCAGATGGCACACTAGATAAACATGGACGATGGTATGTGGGAAAAAGGAATTTTAGAAAAGAAAAAGATTATAAATGGCCTATCCCTCAACGAGAACAAGATATTAATCCTAACTTGAGAAACTAAATAAGAATTAATAACACCATATTCCCTCTCACCACAGAGACAGAGAGGGAATATATCTTAAATAGAATAAAATATGAAGAGAAGAATACTTCCATTACTTGGACTGGGGACTTCCGTGATTGTTCCTCTTGCCTCATGCACTAAAACAATAGGTGCAGAGCAAAATGCAAAGCCAGATGTTATCATCATCTTAGCCGATGATATAGGGTTTGGAGACCTAGGCGTCGACGATTGGTGGGAGTACGGCTGGGTGTTCCACGCGATGAACACCAACAAGCGGTCGATAACGCTGGACTTGGGGTCGGACGAAGGCCGCCGGCTGTTTACCGCGTTAGTCGCCGACGCCGACGTGGTGATCGAGAACTTCTCCGCGCGGGTGATGGACCATTTCGGGCTCACCGGGGACGCCTTGCTAGCGGTCAACCCGCGGCTGGTCATCACCCGGATGCCGGCCTTCGGGCTGGACGGTCCGTGGCGCGACCGGGTCGGGTTCGCGCCGGCGATGGAGCAGATCGCCGGCCTGGCCTGGGTCACCGGACTC
>JASLEN010000068.1 GCA_030151105.1 Dysgonomonas sp. | reverse complement strand
AATCGCCATTGTTGATCATTCGCAATTCTAGCACCTAGCAACTCTCCGTTCCTATCATTTACTACGGTACTATAGGGCACATCAAACAAGACACTAGGCAAGCTGAATATATAGGCAAGTAATAGAATAATTGCTATGGGTATGCCTAGCTTATATCGCTTTTTACTTTGTTTGTACTTAGTGAGATGAAACTTTAGTGTTGCCAAAAATGTATTGTATCCTTTGATCTTCAATGAGATGGTGTTTATGTAATTGATAATGTGACAATAGTATATGGCTAAAAGTACAAAAAAAAGAAACAGAAGAAATGTTTTTGTACTTTTGTAGGCAAATTATTTAGAAATGAGTAAATCGTCGAGCAAAATAAGCATTTGGAAAATTCTTATTCCTACTCTAATTGGGGTGGGGGCTATTGCTTACATGTTTAGCAAAGAATTTAGCCTGCAAGATCTGAAAATGATTCCATTTACAGGGAAAACTTTTTTCTGGATCTTCGTTGCGCTTTGTTTTATGGTGGGGCGAGATTTGGGATTTACCATTCGTTATCGCTACATTACCGAGAAGTTGTTGACATGGAAGCAAGCCTTGAAAGTAACTCTTTTGGCAGAGTTTGGAAGTGCTGTCACTCCATCTGTTGTAGGGGGCTCTAGCATGGCTGTCCTTTTTCTATCTAAGGAGAAAATTCCTGTAGGTAAGAGTACTGCTATCGTTTTTGTGACAATGCTTCTGGATGAAATGTTCTTTGTCGTAGTATTTCCTCTATTGCTGCTCTTTATTCCATTTAAAGAATTGTTTTATTCTGGTAATGCTTTCACTACAAGTATATTAGTGCTGTTTATTGTAGCTTACCTTATCAAAGTATTGCTTTGTGTATTGCTAATTACTGGTCTGTTTTTCAAGCCACAAGCAGTGAGATGGTTGATTATTAAAATCTTCAGATTGCCAATTCTTCGCAAGTGGCACTATCAGGCTGTAGTAGCTGGTGATGACTTGATTGTAAGTTCTAGGGAGATTAGAAACAAGAGGTTTGAATTTTGGAAACCACTTATTTTATCCACTGTTTTGTCGTGGTGTTCAAGATATTTGGTTGTAAATGCATTATTTATGGCTTTCTTTGAAGTAGGGAATAATTTGTTGATATTTGCTCGTCAGTTTATAATGTGGGTGGTGATGATTATCAGTCCCACACCAAGAGGAACTGGGGTAAGCGAATTTATATTTGGACAATATTTAGGCGGATTTGTACCTGTGGCAGGGTTGATTCCTGTTATCATATTGTTGTGGAGGATATTAACTTACTATAACTATCTTTTTATAGGAGCACTGATTGTTCCTAGATGGGTTAGAGATTCGTTCAAGAAAGAAGATTAATCAATGCTTAAGTATATATTATGAAAAAAAGTTTTTTGATGTTGTTCGTGTTATTAGTCACGATGACAGCATTTGCACAAGACACTTTGACGGTGTCCATTCCTAGTGTAAAGATGGACTTGGAGGTAAAGAATACAATAATTTTGCCTCAGGATTATTCTACCGAAAAATCATATCCTGTACTATATTTATTACATGGACATAGTGGATCTAATGTTGCATGGATGAATATTAAGAAGAGTTTGCCTCAGGAAGCGACTAAATACCAAATGATTATTGTATGTCCTAATGGCAAGAATAGCTGGTACTGGGATAGTCCTTTGGATGCAAAGATGCAGTATGAGACCTTTGTGAGTAGCGAGTTGGTGAACTATATGGATAAAAATTATAGAACAATCCCATCTCCTAAAGGTAGGGCTATTGCGGGTTTGAGTATGGGTGGACATGGAGCTTTGTGGTTGGCAATCAATCATCCTGATGTATTTGGTGCATGTGGCTCTATGAGTGGAGGTGTTGATATTCGTCCTTTTCCTAATAACTGGCATATGAAAGACCAATTGGGGAAGATGAAAGAAAATAAGCAACGCTGGGATGAACATACTGTTATCAATCAATTGCATAAAATAGAACCAAACTCACTCGAAATCATTATTGACTGCGGCTATGAAGATTTCTTTTATGAAGTGAATGAGGCTTTGCACCAAAAGATGCTTTATATGAATATCAAGCATGATTATATTACACGTCCTGGTGCTCATAATAGTTCATATTGGGCTAATGCTATAGACTATCAATTGATTTTCTTTAGCAATTTTTTTGACAGCTCTAAAGACGTAAAATAAATAAAGTAGTATAAGATGAGTATAAGACCTGTATAAGAAGAAGTTTATACAGGTCTTTTTTATTCACTAAAACTGATATAATCTTTTAGACGTTCAATGTCTTTTTTCTTAAACTCATCAAGGAGGCTCAAACGATTCAGACTTTTGATAGTTCCTTTGCGAGTTCTGATGTCTTCTATTACGAGTGCTTGCTTATAATTGAGATAAGGGTGTTGAATAAGCTGCTCAAAGGTGTCCTTGTTGATGTAGATGGAGTCGCACTTTGCATCTAGGGTGAGAAAAGGAATAACCTGAGAATAGAGATAGGTGTCCATTCCCCAGACTTCTTCCAGTTGCTCTATCTTTACAAAGCCACCAAGCTTTGTGCGATAATTGACAATCCTATTGGCATATCCGCTACCTATCTTCGGAATCATTTTAAGCTGGGTGGTATCTGCCGAGTTGAGTTCGATAGTTTCTCCCTCTTTCATTTTAGGTTGATAAGGGCGGGCATACTTTATCCGATTTTGTAGATAATCTTGACGTTCCTGTTCTTTCTTTTGGTTCAGTTGTGCTTGCCACTCTGCATAATCATTAGGAACTTTTAGAGTAAACTCTTCCTTAGGTTGTTGGCTGAGAATAAGATGAGTGGAAAATGCTATAACAATGAGGATGGCAAGACTAATAATTGCAATCTTATCTCCTTGAGGTATGTGTAGCCAGTCTTTCCAGTTCATGGAGCTAATGTACAACTATTTAGAAAATAAAAAAGCGAATACCTCTCGATACTCGCTCTTTTTTGTGTTGATGAAGAATGGATTAAAGTCCTTTTTCTCCAAGATACTTTTCTGCTTCCATAGCTGCTTGACATCCAGTACCTGCTGCTGTAATAGCTTGGCGATACAATGTGTCAGCTACGTCTCCAGCTGCAAATACACCTTCTACAGAAGTAAGAGGGCGTCCCTCTTTACGGATGATATATCCTACTTCGTCCAGTTCTAGTTGACCTCCTAGGAATTTAGTGTTTGGAGTGTGGCCAATAGCCAAGAAGAATCCATGAACACTGATGTCAAATTTTTCTTCTTTTGCTTCGCCCATGTGTTTTACTACATGAACTCCTTCTACTCCGTTGTCTCCAAATAGACCAACAGCATTACAGTTGAAAAGAACTTCAATTTTCTCATTGTTCATCACTCTGTCTTGCATCACTTGCGAAGCCCTTAGATAGTCTTTACGAACAATCAAGAATACTTTGCTAGCCAATGTTGCCAAGAATAGTGCTTCCTCGCACGCAGTGTCTCCACCACCAACTACAGCCACTTGTTTCTTGCGATAGAAGAATCCATCACAAGTAGCACAAGCCGAAACTCCCATTCCGTTATATTTTACCTCGTCTGGCAATCCCAGATATTTTGCAGTAGCACCAGTAGCTAGAATTACAGAACTTGCTTCTATTACTGTTCCGTTTTCTACTGTAGCTTTTTTAATTTGACCTTTCAAATCTACTTCAGTAATAATACCTGTTCTGATATCAGCACCAAAGCGTTCAGCTTGTTTTTTTAAATCAGCCATCAACTCTGTTCCTGTTATTCCTTCAGGATATCCAGGGAAGTTTTCAACCTCAGTAGTTGTAGTCAACTGACCTCCTGGTTGAATTCCTTCATACAAAATAGGTGATAGGTTTGCTCTTGCATCATAGATTGCAGCAGTGTATCCTGCTGGTCCTGATCCGATAATTAAACAGCGTGTTTTTTCCATTGTCTTTATTTCTATTTATATGTTTTATTTATATCTATTGCAAATGTATAGAAAATAACTATCAAAAGCAAATCCTA
>JASLEN010000449.1 GCA_030151105.1 Dysgonomonas sp. | reverse complement strand
TCTTTACAGTTTCTAAGAATATAGGAATAACCTTATGGATATTGTTCCCTTTGGTCTTTTTTCATGCCTTTCAGATCGTTGTATTTTCTCTTTTTGGAGAAGGTGTCCTATCTGCTGATATGTTTCTTAATGTGGTGACTACTAGTGTGTCAGAGGCTGGCGAAGTTTTAGACAGTTTGTTGATGTCGGTGTTCTTCGTAGTTGTGGTTTATATTCCATCATTTATTTTTGCTTCTATGGCTATCAAACGTCGCACTTACTTGGAGCGAGGCTTTAGACGTAAGATTTTTTATACAAGTATTGTGCTTTTGGCTCTATCTTATGCCTTGAGTTTCTTTGCAAAAAATGAAAATACAGAGCGTTTTACTTTTCATGAAGATGTATATCCTGCAAATATGATATATAATCTAAATTTTGCATTCAATCGTTGGCAGATGAGTGATCAATATTATGATACTTCAAAAGATTTCAAATTCAATGCTCACAAAGTTGATACTGTAGCGCAGCGTGAAATATATGTGATGGTGATAGGAGAAACTGGGCGTGCTGATAACTGGAGCTTATTTGGTTACGAAAGAGAAACGACACCTCTTTTAGCAGCAGACACTAACATTGTTGCTTATAAAGATGCAATAACGCAGTCAAATACTACTCATAAGAGTGTGCCAATTATTCTTTCGGCAGCTTCGGCAGAAGAATATGATTTATTATATAAGCAAAAAAGTATTATAGAGGCCTTCAATGAGGTTGGTTTCAATACTGTATTTCTATCAAATCAAGCATCGAATAGAACCTTTACTGATTACTTTGCAAAGGAAGCTGATGTGCATCATTACTATCGCTTTTTTGGCGATGCAACCAACGAATTTGATGAAATATTAGTTGATAAAATGAAACACTATATAGACTCTATAGATGGAAATATATTCTTTGTATTGCATACCTATGGTTCACACTTCAATTATACAGAGCGTTATCCAAGAGAGTTTGCTAGATATACACCTGATCATATTTCTAATATTAGCAAGAGCAACATTGAGTCAATGAAGAATGCTTACGATAATACGATTTTATACACAGACTATGTATTAAATAAGGTAATCAAAACCCTAGAAGAAACAAATGCTTGTTCTGCAATGTATTATTCTACAGATCATGGAGAGGACTTGTTAGATGATGCTAGAGGGCGATTTTTACATGCATCACCTAGCCCAACTTATTATCAGTTAAGAATTCCATTTCTGTTGTGGTTTTCTCCAACTTATAAAACAATTTTTCCAGAAAAGGTTGCTAACGCAATAGATCACCAAGATTGCCCAGTGGCTACTAATATTGCATTCCATACCATGCTAGATATTGCGGGAGTGGATACGGATAATACTTATCCTCATTTGTCTTTGGTGAATAAGAAGTTCAAAATACAACAGCGTATGTATTTAGACGATCATTACAATCCGATTAACTATTATAATGCGGGACTTAAGAAAGAGGATAAGGAGATGATAAAGAAACGAAATATGCATCATTAATTCAGAGTTTTTTACTAACTTGAATAGAGAAATATAATAAGATATGAAACAAAAGATAATTTTATTGGGCTTGGCTTCCTTCTTTTTGTTGACTTCGGCCTCTTTGATAGTGGCACAGGAGAAAAAAACGGAGAGAGTCGAGATGCTGCTTTACGGAAATATGGATACTTGGATGGTTCGTCATGTGAAAGAATCACGAGTAATAGGTGGAAATGATCGTTATTTTCATGAGATAGCAAAGGGGGATACACTGTGGAATGAGGCTTACAAAAATGATGACTCTCCATGGGCTACATCTTCGGTATTGGCTAAGGTAAGCGGGATTACAAAGGCTAGTTATACTGTTTTTCCAGAAAAACGAGGCAGTGGATATGCTGCACGTCTCGAAACTAGAATTGAGGCGGTGAAAGTATTTGGTATGATCAACATCAATGTGTTGGCTAGTGGTACTATATTCTTAGGTGAAATGGTAGAGCCTATAACAAGTACAGATAATCCAATGAAAAATTTGAATGTGGGAATGCCTTTTACTAAAAAACCAAGGGAGTTACAGTATGACTATAAGGTGATAACGGGTGGAAAATCTATTCGTTCTACTGGCTTTAGTGGACAAAAGAAACTTGATATTACAGACAAAGCAGAAGTCTTTTTGTATCTGCAACATCGTTGGGAGGATGCCAATGGAAATCTCTTTGCAAAACGAGTAGCTACCGCTTGGGAAAATTTTGATACCACACAGAAAGAATGGCAAAATAAGCATCGTTTACAAATTAACTATGGCGATATAACTTCAAAATCTTTTTATACAAAAGACATGAGACTCAAAACTGGTGAAGAAACTTACTATGCTAGAAATAGCAAAGGTGAGATGGTTCCAGTAAAAGAGGTGGGTTGGGCTACAGAAAAAGATGCTGTAACACATATAATGCTTCAATTCTCATCTAGTAATGGTGGAGCATATACAGGAAGCACAGATAGTCGACTATGGATTGATAATGTGGGACTTGTTTATTGACGAATTTGATATAATTATATATTATAGCCTTCTCTTCGCAAAGAGAGGGCTATCTTTTTATATAGAATAGGCTTGTTCTAGTATTATATTTTCTACATTTGCTACCTAACATATATTTCACGCTCAAAAACGAATGTACAAAAAAGTAATATCTGCTTTATTCATCTCTGTAGTTGCTGTCCTCAGTGTTTTAGGATCATCAGCACCACAATTGACAGAAGCATCTAAGGTCAGTTTGTTGACTTGTTCGCCAAGTGACGAGGCTATCTATGCGCTTTTTGGACATGCTGGACTTCGTATTCAAGATGATTCATTGAAGATAGATGCAGTGTTTGATTATGGAATTTTTGATTTTAGTTCTGATAACTTTATATTTCGTTTTGTCAAAGGTGAAACCGATTATATGGTTCTCGACAGACGATTTAGCTCATTTATAAGAGAGTATGATTTTAGAGGTGTAGGAGTCACAGAGCAAATCCTTAATTTGAAACTAGCGGAACGGCAAAATATTTTTGATGCTTTAGTTGAGAATATACAGCCCGAGAATAGAATTTACCGCTATAATTTTTTCTATGACAATTGTGCTACACGTCCTAGAGATATTATTACTAAAAGCCTAGAAGGCGAAATTAAATATACTTCATATTCAGGAGAGCAGACTTATCGAGATCTGCTAGAAGAATGTCTTTTGATAACTCCATGGTCACGTTTTGGAATCTATTTGGTAATAGGTAGTGGGGCTGATAGAGTGATAGATGAACGTGAAAAAGATTTTATCCCTAATTATGTATTGATGTCATTCAATCATGCAAATATCCTTGATTCATCGGGCAATTTGAGAGTATTGGTGTCTAGTTCTGACGATTTGCTTGTGGCAGAGGATGGAGGATATATCAAATCTATTTATTCCAAAAAAAGAAGCACAAAGAAGTCATGAGGAGAAAGAGG
>JASLEN010000230.1 GCA_030151105.1 Dysgonomonas sp. | reverse complement strand
CTCCAAGATTGACTGGATTAGTCCATTGTTTTGATTCCTCATCCCAATGAGCCACATAAATATCATAGCCACCAAAACCTCCCACCATATCGGAAGAGAAGAGTATAGAACGATCATTATTGAATAAGAAAGGATGAGAATAGGAAGCCCCCTCTTGGTGATTTAATGCCTCTTTGAATGAAGACCATCCTTTACGCTTTGTATTATATTCTGAATAATAGAGCTTCGTCTGGAATGTATTTAGCCCCTCATCAGTCATACCTATAACTCCTCCTTTTTCGTACGAAATCTGAGTTACAACCATTCGCTTCATATCCTCCGAAAACGTAACAGGTCCATTTTGTAACGCATTAGGAATCATATCTAGCATATCTTTCTTATTCGTTTTCTCAGAACTTTCTGCATCTTCATTTAGCAGATGATACGATGTGCGATGATAAAACCTTTTGTTAGGGTCATGAAATTGGCTCTTGCTAGTAGCATAAAAATACTTATCGCCTTTGGCTCCCACCCAAAATTCAGCATTGGCAGTGCTTGCACCCTTCACAGCACGCACGCTATACTCAGGAGCTCCTATCGACAAAAAACCATCCTCATAATCTAACGCATGCAAAATATTTTGATAGCGTTGATCTTGATGATAGACATCTTGATAGGTATATTTTCGAGCAATACTCATTGCTCTAACTCTCTGATTGGAATAGCGCAAAGCATCTAAATAGTTGCATACATCCATCGAGTTAAACAGCCCTTCTGACAAAATCATAGTGGCTTCGTAATGAGGTATCGCTGCTGGATAGTTCAGTAGATTAAGATATAGACGTGCTGTTTTGAGATGCAATGCCGCTTGATAATCATTGCTCAATGGCAACTGAAATGCTTTCTCATAGATTTCCATAGCTTTATGAAAATCTTTTTGGATAAATTTCTTATCTGCACTACGCTCTACTTTCTGTGCTTTACGATCTTCTTGCACTACCTCTCGTGGATCTGTATCTTTACTCGATACAGTAATCGGAAGTAACAAAAAGAATAGTAGAATGTAATTTATTTTTGATTGATGAAACATTATCAGTCTTTTATTTAAAGAAATTATATACAAGCGAGACACCTAGCTTAGTAGGTCCTACATAACTTTTTGTCTTTTTCACATCCAAAGGATAGTCGGCAAACTCGCCACCTAATTCATATTTATCATATTGAAGATGAGCATATCCTACTCCAATATTGAAATCAAGACGAAAACGTCCAGAAAGATATAATTTGTAACCAGCACTCACGCCTGTAGATACTCCCCAACCTTGGCGACGATAGCTCGTTTTTTCTTCATCTTTATTTTTCAATCCAATATTAAAATTTCCAGCCATTACATATGGCCCTACATAGAAGCCATCCCAAAGGTCATTTGTATAGTAATATCTAGGATTGAGGTAATATCTGAAGTCAACACTTCCGATGAGTGCTCTAAATACTTCTTCATTTTTTTTGAATAAGTAAGGAGCCCAAAGCAAATCAGTATTGATCGTAAGCTGTTTTCCTACCGACCACTCCACCCCTATATTGGGATTTCCAGTGAGCGTGAATGGCATATTGGTTTTTATAGCCTGAGACTTTGCATCCGAACCGCAGAATAAGAAAAGTCCTAACAGTGCTAGCGAATAAAAATATTTCATTATATTATGTATCATACGTTTAGTTACATTTCTATGCCACCTCCACCTGGTGTAGTGTCATCTTCTGTTTCTATATCAGAATTCCAGTCTTCGGGGCTATCCATTGTTAGTTTATACACTTTGTTACCATCTATAGCTTGAAAGATGGTTTCATTCATATGCAGAATGTCAGTGATATTTATATTGAGAGAATATATGGATTGTCCTCCACTATTCAGTAATTCTATTTTCAGAGAAATTCCATTATCCGTTTCATCACCCAGTGATGGAAAAAAATAGCAATGAAACCCTAATCCAAAATCGAGCAAAGGCTCTAAATAGGGTTTTGCATTTAGCTCTACTCTATCGTATTGGGTATAACGACTTGAGCGAGTATTGATAGAATCGGTGAGCAATTCTAATTTTTGGTAGTTACCTACACCTGAGGCTTCTACATATATACTTGCCACCTCATTGTAAGATATGGGCTGTCCATTGACTTGAATATTCTTGAGGGCAAAGCAGATCTTGCCTGCATAACGTTTGTCAAAAGGAGCAGTATCTGTGATCTTAGGACCAGGAAAATCTATATACGGAGATTTATACTCGGCATAAAAACGAGACAAATCATCTGTATATGTATAACTTTTTGACTCTGATTTCACAAGACCAAACGCAGCAGAAGTATAGGAATCTATATCGAAAATTTCTAGACCTTGTGTATTAGCCAAACAATAAACAGAGTGCATTCTTGGGTAGAGTTTAAAATTGAAGTTACCCGC
Organism: Dysgonomonas sp.; assembly: GCA_030151105.1. Lineage (GTDB taxonomy): Bacteria > Bacteroidota > Bacteroidia > Bacteroidales > Dysgonomonadaceae > Dysgonomonas. The sequence continues at coordinate 1,702 of JASLEN010000230.1, read as the reverse complement.
TCTTGTCCGTGCATTGCGATCAAAAGGAAAAGATATCTTCGTATCATGCTTTAATTGATCTTGATAGATAAGAAGGCGAACATCCTCTACTCGATAGTCATCGTTCATATTTGCTCTATCTGCTTTGGGCACATATACTGCATAATTAGTTTCATCCTCGAAATAATCATACGTACATGACGACAAGCAAAACAAATTCAGCCCTACGACAAATAGATAATATATGAGTGCTGTATGCTTTTTAATCATCTTTTCTGGATCTCTTTTTTATAGACAAAGGCATAATAAACCTTCTCCCTTCGGTAATACTTCATCATTTGTAGAGAAGCATTACCGAAAGAATGAAAGTGTGTTTAATTAAATTACAACTAGTGAAGCGTGTATGGATTATACACTAATATCCTCACTCTCAACTACCGAATCCCAAGCCTCAGGAGAAGAAACACTAATAATCAAGCCTCCTTCTTTTTCAGGCTCTACTGGCACTTCTGGATATCCAGCCGATTTGAGAGCAACGTTGACAAGTCTAATTTTATTTTTTGCAAATACCCCATTCACAGTAGCATACCAGTACACTGCTTGTTTTTCTTTGTCAGCAATAGTACCATCAGCATATCTGTATCCTTTTCCTACTTGAGCCGAGATAATTAGATAATATTTTCTATCGATAGCAGCATCTGCCGAAGCCGCTTTATTGTCTGCTATTGCAGCATTTGGCAATACTTTAACATCTCTCCACAGTGTGAATCCGTCTGCTCCTACAATTGTACCATAGCTCGGGTTCTCTTTGATGTATGTATTTGCACCACTTGCAGCTATCATTATTCTGTTAGCGTCTGAAGTAGGAGCTTGATAGATACCTCCTGCAAAACTACCTTGTTTCAGCCCAAAACCTACTGGTAATCTTTGAATAGCAATACAGCTTGTTTCTGTATCGAAACGCACTTTTGCCTCTTCTGGAATGCCAGCAGTATTGAAACGAGTACGCATAAGTGATACCTCACGTGAAAGTTTAAGAGGAGTAGCTGTTAGGTCTGTAGTTTGACCTTCTTTGATAACTACATTTGTAGCATAAGCAGTGAATACTTCCGAAGCTTCTGCATATCCTTTATGTGCTGCACCCCATGTATGTTGAGCTGGCAGATTCGCGTTCTTCAAATCGATGAACACTTGCTCATTGATGATTAGGCTTGGTGTATTGTATGCATTCAACACAGCTGTTGTAGCTCCCCCATCAAGAGACGTGAAAACGTTATCGCTGTTGCTTTGAATATTAGCGACCAATGCAAGCGTGTAAGTTCCTTGAGGAATATTAGTCCATTGAAACTTTGTTAGATTTGCATTAGGCTTCATCACATACGAGTAAGCAATTTTGCCATTTGCATCATAAAGAAACATGTGCGTTTGCTTAATATTATCCCAGCTTGTAGGAGGCACACCCGTCGCATTTGATGGGGCAGCAGCCAAAGCACGAGCAACTGGAGCGTTATCCGCAGCAGCTACATTATCAAAGGCAATCACTCCCTCAAGAGCTCCTTCACCTTTCAAGAACAATTCCCCTGCGGTTTCATCGCTTCCACAGCTCGAAAACAAGAGGGCAATAGAAAATAAATTAATTAATACTTTTTTCATACGGACTTTGAATTTACAATTGATCTCGGTGAGAAAAATTGACTTACTATTTCTAATTTTATAATAACTT
>JASLEN010000414.1 GCA_030151105.1 Dysgonomonas sp. | reverse complement strand
TCATTGGTTTTGCCATAGGAGTATTTATCTGGGGTATCCTTTCCGATAGAATAGGCAGACGTCCATCTATGCTTTATGGAATATTACTCTATATATTAGGGTCTATAGGCTGCTTATTGTCAGGCTATGTAGAATTACTTTTACTCTCCCGATTTGTACAAGCTTGTGGAGCTGCCGCAGGTTCCGTAGTCACTCAAACAGTAATGCGTGATTGCTACGATGACACTCGTCGCCCACAAATGTTTGCAAAAGTATCGGCAGTTTTAGCATTTTCACCAGCTGTTGGCCCCTTATTGGGTAGCATTATTGCTGACAACTTTGGAGTTAGCTTTGTTTTTGCCTCACTTGTTCTTATTGGATTAATAGCTTTTATCTCATCCTATATAGGGCTATATGAAACAAAAACAGCTGAAACAAAATCATCCATTTCCATTCTATCTGTTGCCAAACGAATGATTGGCGACAAAACGATATGGATATACGGAAGTGCAATTGGCATCATCAATGGAATCATTTTCAGCTACTATGCAGAAGCCCCTTTCATTTTTGTCAATCATCTCAAATTCTCAATCGTAGAATATGGCACTATTGGATTTGCTGTCGCTTTAGCCAGCTTTGCAGGAGCATTGATAGGTAAAAGTTTGATAAAGAGATTACATTATAAAAAAGTGATGCAAATAGGTTTTACGACTATACTCATTGCCTGTCTAATTTTTATACTCTCTGCACATTTCCTCAACTCCAATATTCTGCAAGCTATCGGATTTATAGCCAGCATATTCATAATAATGCTTGGCATAGGCATTGCTTTGCCTTCATGCTTAAGCAATGCTCTATTAAACTATAGAGATTGTTTAGGAATTTCGGGAGCATTACTAGGCTTGCTTTACTACCTACAAGTAGGTTTAATAACTGGAGGGATGAGCCTTATTCACACAGGATCGACACTTATTCTCCCCCTATACATAGGCGGAATGGCTATCATTCTATTACTGCTAACAATGGGCTTAGATAGAAAATAAGTAGGAATAATTCTCTGTCAGTTTTCTTCAAAAAAATTGGTAGAGAATTATATTTCGTTTTCAATGTAACAATTCTACGCAACTCTCGTCTTTAAATTTGACAACAAATATTACATTTATTTATATTTATGAAACGTTTTATTCTTGCCATGCTTATCCTCTTCAGCATTGGTTCATTACAAAAAATAGAGGCTAAAGGAGTTATAGTCTATGGACTAGGAGAAACTATATCTAAAGTACAAGATTTACCTGAAGAGTGCACCATGGGTGACGAGCATGTCAACCTAGGAGTGATGTATGAACAATTCTCATTATTCTGGATGCCTATCTGGAACTATGGAGATGTACAATATGTACTATTCAATGACAAGGAGGACACTTACTGGGATCTTGATGAAGAGATGATAGAAATTCTTAAAAGTGATTTTGGTGCACAAATAGATGAAGAAGCTTCTGTTCCATTTTGGACAAAAGTTGGTGGTAAACCTATTATCATTCTTCTTATTCTATTTATCTTCTTTAGAAGTAGATTTTCGAAATCTTAAATTAGAGTTTCTAGATTTGAGAAAATAAATAAAGGCTTTCAATATTGAAAGCCTTTATTATTATATTAATTCGAACTCTAAAGATTAGTTCAAGAAATCTACTGTTTCTTCTCCTAGCATCATACGTAGAGTGTTTTTCAACTTCACATATTGGATGAAAAGGTCATGTTCTGCAACTTTTCCTTTATCAGTCATTGGAGCTTTGAAGTAGAATGACAACCATTCTTGTACACCATGCATTCCTGCACGTTGAGCCAAGTCTGTGAATAGAACTAGGTCTAAACAAAGAGGAGCTGCAAGAATAGAGTCACGGCAAAGGAAATCCACTTTCAATTGCATTGGATAGCCCAACCATCCGAAGATATCGATATTGTCCCAACCTTCTTTATTGTCGTTGTGAGGAGGGTAATAGTTGATACGAACTTTGTGATAAACATTACCATAAAGATCTGGATATAGGTTTGGTTGAAGAATATTGTCGATAACAGACAATTTTGTTTCTTCTTTAGATTTGAATGATCCTGGATCGTCAAGTACCTCACCATCACGGTTACCCAAGATGTTAGTAGAGAACCATCCTCTTAGTCCAAGCATACGAGTTTTCAACATCGGAGCTAGAACTGTTTTCATCATTGTTTGACCAGTTTTGAAGTCTTTACCTGCGATAGGCATTTTCTTTTGCTCAGCAAGTTCCCAGATAGCAGGCATATCTACTGTCAAGTTTGGCGCACCGTTGATATACGGAACACTTTCTTGAATAGCAGCATAAGCATACATCATTGAAGGAGAAATTGCTTCGTGGTTTTCATTCAATCCTTTTTCGAAAGATGCAAGAGATTTGTGAACAGCTTCCATAGGAGTGAACACCTCTGTACTACCACACCATATCATTACTATACGGTCGCAGTTGTTTTCTTTCTTAAAGTTTTGGATATCTTCACGCAATTTGTTCACTTGATCCATTTTGGTACCACCTTGTTTTACCCAAGTACCATGCAATCTTTTAACAAATTCTTGGTTGAATACAGCTTTCATTGGTTTGATAGCAGTCAACTCGTCTTGAACCTTAGCTAGGTCTTTTTCTGTCAATACAGCTGAGTGAGTAGCTGCTTGGAATAGATTTTCTTCAAAAATATCCCATCCACCAAACACCATATCGGTCATGTTAGCGATAGGAAGCGCATCTTTGATGAAAGGAAATCTATTTTCCTCACGTTTTCCCAAACGTATAGTTGCTAACTGAGTAATTGATCCTACTGGAACACCTTCTCCTTTGCGAGCAATCAATGTACCCGCGATGAAAGTGGATGCTACTGAACCACCAACACCTACTACAAGAACGCCCAACTTTCCGTTAGCGCCTTTAACTTGTACTTTTGTCATTTTCTATTAAATTTTAAATTCCTCTGCAACCCGCAGAACTCATTAAACTCGACTTTAATAGATTTTTGAGGCTTATATTATTGCAATTTAAAGATCTCCCTCAACTCCATAAAGTCATATATAATAGTGTCAGCCTTAGCACCTTCCTCCAATTTATCTTCCCAACCCGGGCCCTTCAACCAGATACTCTGGCAGCCATTCTCGTTGGCAGGTACAATGTCTTTGGTATATGAATCCCCTATCACCACAATATTTTCGCCAGGCATATTCAATTTCTCTACACCTAATCCAAAAATAGCGGGGTCTGGTTTTCTAACACCAACTACAGCCGATTCTATAATATCTTCGAAAAAATCAAGTAATTCAAAATCCTTCAATACTGCTTGTACATTTCCATAGAAGTTGGAAACAAGCACCATTGGGTATTTCGATTTAAGTGATGTGAGCAAAGACACTTCTTTGCTTATTATATTCTTAGCGAAGTTATAGCATTGTTTTGATATTCCAACTATATACTCCTCCGTTTTTTCATTTTTTGTTAATAATCCTTTATCAATCAAATAATTGATTTGAAGATCAATTTTCTTTTGCATCAATACATGAAAATTATCCTCTGGCAAAATTACTAGATTAGTTGCCAAGTAGCGCTCTCCATATACATAGGCTTCTTTGAACTGTTCTTTAGTCACAGGCACTTGGTGTGTTTCATAAGCTTCCCAAATCACCCATGCCCAGTGCTTTCCATTACTATCAATAGTGCCTCCGTAATCGAAGATTATACCTTTAACTTTATCTAGATTGAACATTATATTCTTTTGTTTTTAGTTATACTTACCCGCCTCAATCTCTTTCGTGAACTCCTCACTAAATTTCTCATGCGTGCGAATCATATGCACAAAGATAATATTTAAAACCACGAGTTCAACTACAAAGTATATCCAAGGCTGATTTATCAAAACTGAAATGAAAAGAGTGATCGCACGTGTATTGAATGACAAAATATTTGTCCATTTCATCATTGGCAAGCTCTTCTTTCTAAAAGCGTCCCTAAAGCTCTGTGGTGTAGTAGATGTATCTCCAAATACAGACTTGATAGTCTGAAACATTTTTTGAAGCTTTGGACTTGTTTGCTCTTGCGTTTTTGTATAATTACGATAATTGAACAAAACGAGCTTTTCTCCAAAGTTATCCTTCCATGTTATTTTGTTATACTTCTCGGTCAAATCAACAGTATTGTCCAATTCGCTACCTCCTTTACCTTTCAAAAACAAGAGGTGAACATTACGATAATAGTCTGCCATTCCTGCTTGTTTGGAGTGGAAGAACCCTGTCACGACGGCCAATCCCCATATCCAATAGCCCCACTCAGGGAACAACCTCAAACAAATAGCTATATAAATAGATGCAAACCACAGATTGCCTGCAAAACCATCCAATACACGACCAAGTGCCGAAAAGTTTTGAGTCATTCTCGCCAATTGCCCATCTGCACTATCATAAGAGTTTGCCCATACCAGAAGGAAGATTCCAAGGAGGGTAATCCAAATATTGTCGTAGTAAAAGCAAATTCCAGCGCCTACTCCGAGGAAAATGCTAGCAATGGTTACAGCATTAGGAGAAACTCCTAACTTCTGAAAAAGAAGTGCCCAACGATAACCAATGGGACGATAAAAATAAATATCTATAAACTCTTCGGTATCAGATGACTTTAGTGTTGATTCTAATGATGGTTTCTTATTATCGCTCATTATCTAATGTTTCGTTATTTTCTTCTATTTCGTCTTCACTTCCAATACTATAAACAGCATAAGCTCTCCAAAAACAATATGCAGCAAAAGGGACATAAACTAAAGCCACTCCCCATTTTCCAGCCATATTATATACAGTATTTAATATCACAGAAAGCTCACCACTTTTTAGTCCTTGTTCTATCTGATGCAAATCGTACCATTGAAACGCAGCTATTGCCAAGAACAAGAATCCAAGGAAAGTGAAAATTGCTAATTGTATTTTATTTCTTAGACTCATCCTTTTATTTTTTCGACAAACTTAGATAGCCAACCTTTTTTGACAGGGTCTAAGTGCTCTGTTATTTTCTTGTGAATGCATTCTGCAATCTTAGGAGCAGCGGCATCTCTACATGGAGCAAAGCTTGGCCAATCGTTGAAATCGATGATTTTGAAGCTTCCGTCTGCATCTACCACGCAGTCGCCTCCATAAACTTGCACATCTAATATTTCACCAGCTTTGTCACAAGCTGCCTTCAATTCGTCAACTGAGAAATTGAATTCACTAGCTGTCCCATTGATTGCCTCATGTCCAAACTTGCTATGACTCAAGTCATACGGATAGAACCAATAAAAGAAGTCAGTATTGGCGACTCCATAGAACTTAACGAGGTCACCCACCAAATGCTCATTAACAACAGCATTAGGAATACCACGCAATCCAAATTCTTGCAAGATCGATTTTACTTCCGTTATATTTCTAGCATAAGTAACATCCTCACGATGAATAGCATGAGAATCACCACGTTTTATCCAATAGGCTGGAGCATTCATTTTCTCAAGCCCCTTGGTTGGGTCTTCGGTCACACCAACAATAATGCTACTAGGATGTGGTATCTTGTGCTGCATCAGCAACTTTGTCATTTGCTCACGAGTACAATTCTCTATTCCAAAACCCGAATTAACGACAACGGCTCCTTCTTTCTCTAGTTTCTGAAGATGAGTAATAGTCGTCTTGTCACGAGCTAAATTGAAAACATGCTTAATGTCATTTCCCTTATAAAGGAGGAATTCTTCTTCTGTAAACTCTTCAACTTCATAGCCCATATCTCTCAAACTTTCGGCTACTAGATTGAATATTTTGCCATCGTTTCCGATGTGATTAGGAGAGTATTTTGTATTACGTTTTACTCCTGCTATTTTTATATTTGTCATCCTTCTAACTATAACTTAACTTCTCAAAAAAGCTTCTGCTTTGGCAATATCCTCGGCATGATCTACATCCACAATCTTTGCAAATGGATGCGCTTTCATATTTAAACCATCTGTCACCAATTGACGTTGAAAGTTTCTCATACGAGATTGTCCCGATGCTAAACAACGCTCAAGAGTATCTATCGCTTTGGGTGTCAGGCCATATATTCCTCCCGAAATATATTTGCAATTATCCGATGAATCCAAGAAACCTTGAATGCTCATATCTGTTTCGTCCACCTCAACATATAGTGGTTTTTCGTCATCTATATAGTCCGTTACAGCCATCATTCCATCCGCTGAATCGTCAGCGATGAAAGCTTGAATATATTTCGAAAACTCATCTTCTTTGAAGATAGTATCCACAGTAGTCAAACAAAACTTTCCCTCACGTAGATAATTTCTCAATTCGAAAAAACTATGCATCGAACTTGGTGTTGATTGCACTACAATATTCAAAGGCACAGGCAATTCAAGAGTATTCACATAGTCTTGAACCTGAGTCATCTCATTGTTTACAATAATGCTTATTGATTTGGCATTATTAGCAATAAACACATCTATTAGACGACGAATCATCTCCTTACCATTCAGTTTAACTAGCGGCTTAGGCAGTTTAACTCCCTCCTCTGCGAGACGAGAGCCCTCTCCTGCTGCTATTATGGCATAATTCATATAATATATATTTTTGAATTCATTATGAATAAAGGATTAGCAATCCTCATCTTCTTTTGTCAAGTCAAGAACCACATTATCAGATCCTCGCTCTACATATAATTTTCTTAAAGGATTGGCATGAGCCTCATTGAATATTTGACGACATCTATAAGCATCTAGCGCCATATATATCGCATTACGAAACGATTCTTCCGAAGCTTTATTCTGACCAGCAATACTATAAGCTGTACCATGTGCAGGCGAAGTACGTATAACTGAAAGTCCTGCTGTAAAGTTCACCCCCTCTTCCATTGCAATAGCTTTGAAAGGAGCAAGCCCTTGATCGTGGTACATTGCCAACACGCCATCATATTTCTTAAACTCTCCCGAACCAAAGAAACCATCTGCAGCAAATGGACCAAAACAAAGATATTTTTCATCTTGCAGTTCTTTGATAGCTGGAATGATTACATCATTTTCTTCAGAACCTAGCAGTCCATTTTCTCCAGCATGAGGATTGAGTCCAAGTATTGCAATTTTAGGTCTGCCGATATTGAAATCACGTCGAAGAGACAACGAAAATATTTTAGCTAGTTTTACTATTTTTTCTTTTGTAATAGCCTGAGGCACTTCTGCCAATGGCATATGTCCTGTGATAAGTGCTACTCGAAGCTGATCTGTAGCTAGAATCATCAAACTCTTCTCTCCTTCTTCTGCAAATTTATCTTCTAAATATTCAGTATGCCCAGGAAATTTGAAGTCATCTCTTTGGATATTATCCTTATTGATGGGAGCAGTAACCAACACATCAATAAAACCTCTACGCAAATCTTCCGTAGCACGTTCTAATGAAGCAAATGCACTTTCGCCAGCAGTAGTAGTTGATTGTCCAAATTCTACTCTAGCATTTTCGTCGGTGCAATTAATAATGTTTAGTTTATTAGCCACAGCTGCCCTTGTATCAGGAATCTGATTGAGCTGAACAGGCTGCAAATCCATAGCTTTTCGATGAAAAAGAGCCACTTTTTGCGAACCATAAATAATAGGAATACATAGTTCCGCTAATCTAGCATCAGCAAAAGCTTTGAGAATAATCTCGTAGCCTATGCCATTTATGTCTCCATGTGAAATACCTACTCTAATCATATATTGATTTTCTTAAATTTCTATTCGGTGAAGCTCATTCTCCCTTCTTCTCTGTTGACAACATACCACAAGCTGCCGAAATATCCTCTCCACGAGATGTGCGAATAGTTGTTGTGATACGTCTATTGCTTAGATAATCTCGGAATGCTTCCATTGTCTTTTGGTCAGAAGTACGAAGCTCTACATTTGGGATTTCGTGGAAGCGAATGAGATTGACTCTACAATCCATTCCTCCAATCAAACTCGCCAACTGCTGTGCATGTTTGATAGAATCATTAAATCCGTCAAACATAATATATTCGAACGAAAGGCGTCGTTGCTTACTCCAATCGTATTCTTTCAACAAGTTTATCACCTCTGTGATGGGATATGCCTTCTCGGCAGGCATAATAGATGCACGCTGTTCTTTGATAGCACTATGAATGCTAATTGCCAAATGTGCATCACTCTCCTCTAAGAAGAGTTTTAGTTTTGGAATGATACCTGTTGTAGAAACAGTTATACGTTTCGGACTCCAAGCCATTCCATATTCTGCAACCATTATATCCAGAACCTTTTTTAGTTCTTTGTAATTATCCAACGGCTCACCCATTCCCATAAATACGGCATTGGTC
>JASLEN010000357.1 GCA_030151105.1 Dysgonomonas sp. | reverse complement strand
CACCAATTGCAGACACCATTTCACTGTATAGTTTATCCATTGCCTTATCTGATTCTGAAGGAGCATAGCGAGCAAATTCGCAAGTATCTAGCACTGATATGAAGCGTGAGATCAACTCATCTCCGACCCCATAGCCTCTCAACTCTGAGTCTATATTCTCTCTATTCAAATCTGCAACAGGGATTGTCAACTTATCACTTAGATACCCCCAAACAGCACGTAGAGATTCCTCGTAGAATTTATCTTTATCTTGATTCTTGAGATATTTATTGGCTTGTTTCAGACGACGGGCCGCAACTTTATTTGCTTTCTTAGTCTTCATTCTAGCAATATCTGCATTTGCTTGTATTTGTTTGCGATACATAAATACCGATATCGCAAAAAGAAGCATAGGCACAATATACCATAGCATATTTGCCAAAGAGCCAAAGAAGTGGTCTTTATAGTTATGGAAATCCAGATCGCCCGTTTTCAGATAACGGATATCCTGATCCACCTTCACCTCTTGCTGATTGATATAGCTTGTCGTAGCCTGTCCAGCCCCTGCATTTGGGTCTTTTTCGACCTCTATCTCATAAGCCTCGGTTGTCAATGTTTGATATTTACGAGATGCTGTGTCAAAATAAGAGAAGTTTATTGCTGGAATTGTAAATTTACCAGGATAGCGTGGTATAAATAAATACTCAATAGTACGTGTTCCTGACAGTCCATTAGCTGTTATATTGAAATTATTAGACACCTTAGGGTCGTATGCCTCAAAATCCTTAGGAAGCTTCACTTCTGGATTTTTGATCAATTTCATATTCCCAGTCCCCGTAATATTTAGTTTCAATGTGATAGCATCATTCGCCTTCACTTTAGTTGTAGTTATATTGGAGTTCACTTTGAATGAGCCTACTGCACCCGAAAAACCTAGAGGTTTACCATCAGGAAGTTTAGATACATCCACTATAACTGGCGATGTTCTTAATGTTTTTTCCACATCTGCAGTCACTGTTTGCGGCCCAAAGAAAGTTTGCACACGTTGCCCAGTAGGAACAACTAGCACCAGCGTAACAGAGCCCGAAGGAATCGTTATTTTCCCCGAACGTTGTGGAAATAATAGAGTACGTTTTACATCTAAAGTATAATAGTTTCGTCCCTTATAATTTTCTAAGTCAATTTGACGATTAGCTGGAAACTCAAACTCTTCTGTCATAAATCCGTCAAACTCTGGGAATTTAGCATCCACAAAGTTTCGAATATTGAATACAGAATATAATTTGAATGTAACCACCACAGCCTCTTGCTCATTCACTTTCGTCTTGGAGAAGATAGCCCTCACGAATACATCATCTGAGCTTATATTCTCTGGAGTAGAAGTATTGGTTGTTACTTGTGGTTGTTGCCCCGATTGTTGCTGATTAGCATTTTTATCTTGAGGAAGTACAGTTACTTTTGCAGAGTTCGATTTATAGTTACGTCCATCGACTTTCACCCCCGCTACAGGCATAGAGTAAGTACCCTCCTCAACCGCCTCCAGCGTGTAAGTATAAGATACTGATGAGTTAGACGTACGTTTCCCATTGATAATGGAAACACTACTTGACTGAGACACAGCAGGTCCATACAACACCTTAAATCCTTCGATTTCATCAGCCATTTCCAACTCAGTTCCTCGCCCACCCTCGAGAATGTAGGTCAAATGGAATCGAGCCCCCTTAATAACTTTAGATGGCACATCAATCACAAATCTAACTTCATTATCAGCCTGTAAGCATAGAATACTTACAAACAACAAAATCAGTAAACTCTTATATCTTTTCATCCTTTTATACTATATATCCTCTTTTTATGGAATGCAAAATTAATAAATATACTCATCAAATTGCAATCATATCATGCACCAATACAGAAATCTCTCCAATGGTGCATTTTTTCGTTTCTCTCAATTGTTCTTCAAATCTGCGTCCCCATCCATCCACACGCTCTCTACCTGTTGGGTAGGTGTATTCCAATTCTACAAGACCTTCTCCTAGAGTATGTCTGCCTAATTGAGAAGAACGCAATACATATCTCCTTATCTCATACACTTTATAATCTATGCCATCCACCTTTTCATCGGTAAATGTGATTCTTCGTGGCGAAAGGTCTTGATATTGAAATTTACGCAGACCAGGAATCTCTAGCCTTAGAATATTTGAGACCTCTTTGGTAGAGTATAGTTTGTACGATACGGTTAAGGTATCTCCTACATTCACGCTTGATTTACTCACCGACACCTCAACAAAACATTGCACATTCCCCATTTCAGGGAGCTCTCTTACAAAAATATTCCGTTTTTGAGATGTCAATTTATGACCATCAGAAACCAGCTCTATACGAGGAAGATTTAATTTCCCTTTCTTCTTTGCCTTGAAAGTGCAAGTGATTCTTAAAGTATAATACTTATCTCCCCAAAATTGAGACGGATATGTCTTTTTCAATTGTGGCTCTCCCAATAAATCGAAATCCTTTGCAGCTACAAGGCTTGGCATTTCTTCGATAGGATCGGCACTTATCACTTCATAATCTATCTGGAAAGCTTCATTTTCCAACACCTCATCGGGCGCCTCAGTTCTTATTTCTTGAGCAGAAAGGGAGAATGCTGGCAACAATATTGCTAGCATAATAATAGCCCAATGGCGTATTCTATTTTCTCCTCCTCTCATTCTATATTCTCAATTTACCAGTCTTTGTCTTGTTTCCTATTTTTAGCATTTTGCTGCTTACGAGCATCTGCCTTCACCTGATTGACACGTTCTTGTGTCTCTCTTTCATCTTGCTCAATAGCCTCCAGTATTTGTTGGATGTTATCTTGCGACATCTGATTTTCATCTTGCTGTTGCTCCTCTTTCTTATCCTGATTTTTATCCTGTTGGTCTTGCTTTTGATCTTCTTTTTTGTCTTGTTCTTGATCCTGCTTGTCGTCGTCCCCGCCGCCTCCACCATCGCCTTCTTGATCTTTTATCATCTTCTGAACAATGGCTAGATTTTCACGAGTTTCATTATCATTAGGATTCAATCGCAGTGCATTTTTGTAAGCCTCCATAGATGCTTGTAAATTGTCCATCTGCTGTTTTCCTTGCTGTGGAGCACCTTGGGACTGCGCTTTTTCGTTTGCTTTTTTCTTCAAAAAAGTGTTCCCCATATTGCTCCATGCGCCACTCATGCTTTCATTAGATTCGGTCTCCAGCGTCAAGTAATGCTTGTACTCTTCGAGAGCTTCGTCCCAACGTTGCTGCTTATAATAAGTATTCGCTAGATTGAATGATGCTTGTTTTGAAGCTGCATTTTCTTCCAATGCTTTTGCGTAGTCTGTTTCGGCAGCACTATATCGTTGCTCTTTGAAAGCACTATTTCCTTTACGAATAGATTTACGAACACTTTTTTGTGCCGATGCTCCAATCGTAAATATGACTAATAATGCGAGTAATATATTTCGTTTCATATTATTCAAATGTCTTTATTTGAAGAGTCTTACTCCTCTAAATATTCTATTCTTTTTGTCAAACACTAATATTTCCAACAATAGTAGGACAAACATTGCCCAAGCAAAAATCTGAAATTTCTCATCATATTCAGAATATGCAACTCCATCAATATCATGCTTTTGAAGCTTATCTAATTCATCAATCAATGAGTTTAGTGCTCTATTAGAATTGTCAACAGGAATATAAGCTCCTTTTCCTGCCTTAGCCAGACTCTTTGCTTTTTCCTCGTTCAACTTAGTAACTACAACATTGCCTTGGCTATCCTTTCTCATAGTTGAAGAACCAGCCGTGACAGGCATTGGAGAACCCTTTGTGGAACCAATTCCCAAAACGTTGATTCTAACACCTGACTCGGCAGCCTTAGCCGCCACTGTTTCGGCATCACTTTCGTGATCCTCGGCATCAGTAATCAGAATGATTGCTCTGTCAATATCTTTTTCATTTGAAAAACACGACATACTTGTATTGATAGCACTACCCAAGACTGTTCCTTGCACAGGAACAAGATTGGTATTGATAGACTCCAAGAATATTTTTGCCGATTGGGTATCTGCGGTCATTGGCAATTGGATAAATGCCTCACCTGCAAACACAACAATCGCTATTTTGTCATTTCTACGTTCGTCGATAATTCTCGTTAGCAATTGTTTGGCTCTTGCCAAACGACTAGGAGCTACATCTTGTGCCAACATAGAGTTGGAAACATCAATGGCAATAACGAGCTCTATCCCTTTTTTATCTACTTTCTCGACCTTTGTCCCAAATTGCGGACGTGCCAAAATGATGATTCCAAAACCGAGTGCAGCTAGCACCAACCAAAACTTGAGGTAGGAGCGTTTGAGCGAAAGCTCGGGCATCATTCTTTTAGCCAAGTCTATTTGACCTAATTTCAAC
>JASLEN010000339.1 GCA_030151105.1 Dysgonomonas sp. | reverse complement strand
CACCAATTTGGGTTGCCAAAATCCAACATCCGAAAAGTTTGAACGCATACCATCTAGCTGCATCAATTCTTCATAAAGCTTGGCAGAGCCATCATCTTCCACATGCTCAGACTCTGTTGTTCCTTCTACTGTATCTTGTACGGCTAGACCTGCTGCTCTACCCTGTAGTACTGTATTCACAGAACCTGTAAGATTCATCCTTTTTTGCACGCCATAACCAACCACAACAGTTTCCATAAGCATTTGCGAGTCCTCCTTCATCATCACAGTGATGCTACTGCCACGAGTTACTTTTACTTCTTCTGTCTTGAATCCAAGAAAACTAAATACGAGAGTATTTTCGCTGCCATGCAAATCTAGAATAAATTTACCATCAATGTCAGCTATAGTCCCAATGTTGGTGTCTTTTAAATGAATTGATGCAGCAATAACCGCTTCTCCTTGTTCATCTACTACTATTCCTCTAACATCGTTGGCTGGATTGAAATGTTGCTTCCCAATATTCGTAAAAGAATAGGTGTTGCTACTAGGAAATCTATTTGTTGATACGCCTTGTATAGGAGGCTGATATTCTAACCATTTGGCAGAAACAGAATCTTTAGGGTGTTCAATGCTTACTCCCATTTTTACTTCTGTATATGTATTTTGCAACAATGGCACATTGTTTACTCTCAGATAATTACCATTGGCATAGAGCGCAAAAACATCATACGTTCCATACGACATCCCTTTTAATCCATATAAATCGTCAGAACTATTGTTGCCTAATATATTCTGATTGAATACGGGAACAAACAATTTTCCAGTTTCGCTATTACGCATCACAATACCTCGCACACCCGATTGTAGAGTGTCGGCTGGTACATGTATTTTTGTATTTCTGAGATAGATAGTGTTTGGAAACCATTTGTTTTCGTCGGTAGGCACTAGACCTATTATTCGACCAAACTCCTTAGACGTGAGATGAAAATCATTTATCTTCTCAAAGTTATTATCCATTGTTTGCACTAGTGATGTGGGATATGGCTCTGTAGGATATTTATAGACTACATTGTGCGCATACTTATACAAGAAACCTCCCTCATGTAGATATTCAATACCATCCATATAATGATACATTCCGTCAGATAATGGTCCTACTGTGTGCTGCATTTTATTCGTGCGATAGTAGTTCTGGAAGCGAGGATGTGATATGGGAACCACAATTGTATCCTTTTTGAGAGTTTGGGTCATATACGTAAATCTATCTCTTTCGATGGGAACGACAGATAAATATTTAGAATATAGTTGCTTTTCGCTAGAGGCAAATTCAAATACTTTATTCGGTTTCCTCTTAGTTCCTTTGTTGACAGCGGGCATATGTATTGTTCGCACAAAGCGGCTCTTAGGCATATTATTAAGATTGAGACTAAGAATTGTTTTTTGACCTTCTACAAAACAGTATCTATCTATGATAATGATTCTATCATGCAGTCTGAGACTAATTTTGTGTTCTTTCTTGCTTTCGGTCAAAAAAGAATAGGCTTGAGGCTGTTCAGTCCATTTGAAATAAACAGGCTCTCCATCCAATTCAATGGTATAGATATCAACAGCATATCCATCTTGCATCACATACGGCGCAAACTCAGTAGTGCCATCAGGCGTACTGATCTGATGGCTAAATATATCGTGATATGGAACATCCCCTACAACGTAGCTCGCCATGTATGCTTTATCTTCGTATGGGCTAGGAGTAGGATATGTGAATTGATAGTAAGGATTCTTGTCTAGCGAATAAATAGTATTCCAATACTCATAATTTTTTTGTGTAAGATGCTGCGAATATTGTGCGTTTTTATCTTCTATGTAATACGAATCACGTTTTTCTCGTCCTTTGGGTGTGTTGCCATAATAAGGTAAATCGGGCACATGATAGTCTAGTAGCGAATTGTAGGCAAAGGCTGTTATATCTACACCTTTTACTCCTCTGTTTCGGCTGTCTGTTATTTTTATTTTGCTATCTATGGTTTGCCCAGGATATACGCGGCTGGGCATATTCCAGTTGATGTTCAGAAATTCTTTTTTAGGTACATACACACGTCTATATACTTGGTCTTCTCCACCTAACGAGAAAAATACTTCAAGAAAGTAAGTGACATCTAAATCAATATATGCTCTCTTGAAATCTATATCTTTGCCCGATCCTTTTTCGAGCAATGTATTGCCCTCATACACATACCATACCACATCTAGGGCAAGGGGATTAATCAGCTCTAGGGTCAAAGAGTCTTTCACCAATCCTCCTTTTATTGATAAGTCGTGATGTATATTACTTACATTTATAGTCTTAGATGTCTGATGTTTAGGTATCTCTATCGTATATTTTTTAACGTTTTGTTGAAACTTTTCGGAATAGGGTAGTTCTATATCTTTAGCCTCTTTGTCGTCAATTTTTAGTTTTGCCGACACTTTTTTCTCAATGCCCAATTCCTCAAATTGGAATATGAGCGTAGAATCTTGTGTGGCATATTTTATATCATAATACGATTTATAAAACACCACATTGTGAGCCGACTTCAACAATTGTCCATCTGGGGTTAGCACTGATATATCGACCTTATAGGTGCAATCCGTTTTGTCGAAAAGCGGGGATGGAATTTCATATATAGTTGGTGCATCATTCTTGAGATTGATGGTGTCACTCTTAATAATGTCAGGGAGCACCAAGAGATCTACATAAGAGTTCTTTACGTCTCCCCGAGTGATATTGATTTGTGCCTTCATATCTGGCATAATCAGGTTGTTGGCATCTACTACTTTTATTTCTACCTCATTCGTGTTGGGGAAATATTGTACGATGTCTTTTATTTTTGTCTCTATTTTGTTGTCATACAGCTCATAGTCTTCGTATTTGAACGAAGTTTGCGATACAATTTTACCTTTCTTGTCTCTTAACTGCAATCTATAGCTTTTGTCCAATCTCAGTTTAAGAGAGTCGTGCAACACAAGCTCTTCTGCAAAACCTCCAGGATGGTAGGGATTGATAGTCGTTATTTTTTTGAAATCATAATATCCATCGGGCTTTTGCAACCAGAGTTCGAGATCTCCTTTTATAGGTCTTTTTCTTCCCGAAAGAGCATAAGATTTGAAGCGAACTTTTTCAGCTGGTTTATATTTGTTTTTATCTGTAATCATGTAGCTATAAAAGTCGGGTGTATCTTCTCGGCCTCCATAGTATGAACTGCCATAGGATGGATAGACAACATGTTTTTCGAGATCGAATACTGCTGTAAATTTATCTAGCTCAACTGTCAAAATTCGATTGGGATTCTCTGACCAATCGTCCGTCCTATATACTTTGCTTTCTGCATCATAAGGCACATTTGTGTCCCAAATTCGCCATTTGCCTCTTTGTATTCTCACCTTGGCATCATCACGTATTTCTCCATCTTGGTCAATCACCTGCAAGGTCAACACACCATATTCGTGGAACAGAAATACCTGAAAAGGGATGACAGGGGCATAGCTGTAGTTAATCTTATTCCTATTGATACTTGCATATATGAAGTGCCCCTCCTTGGGACTATTCGTCCACCTGTCTTTGAAAGTAGCTACACGATTGTAGAGGAGTTTTTCCATCAATTTGTCGCTCCCTTCTTCTTTTAAGAAGCGTTGAGCTTCTTTATTCGTGACTTCAAATACGAAGATCGAATCACACCTTTGGTTCCACTTTATCTGTTCACCCAATCTTTCTTGAGCACACATAGGCATTATGATAAAGAGGCTAACGAGGATTTGTAGTAGGTATATTGATAGTTTTTTCATAAGTGTTTGATTGTTACAGGTTGACTTGAAGCAAAGATAACAGAAAAGTCTAGCTATGAAATATAGATGTAAGATAATATTTTACATCATCGAGACATTTAATAGTGTGATGCAACAACTATTCTTTGTTTTACTGATAAACAACATGCAGTGAGTTTAAAAGCCTCATTTACTCAAGAAACATCCCATATTTCATTCCGAAAGTTAGCTTGGCAACCAATTATATTACCTAGGATATAAGCATCCAATTGTTCTGGAGTTTTCCAAAACTTTGGCTGAGATATCTGATTTAGTGGTTCTTTATCTAGAAAGTTTTAACAATTGATTAGCATATAGGTAATCAGTGTTGCGAGTGCTATTATTCTTCATCCACCTACAAATTCAGAATCTATATGTGATGGTAAGGGAGATATCAGAAATAAGTTCTCTCCTGAGAAATATACTCTACAGTTTTCAATTTTAACAGCTTTTATCTAAGGTCTAGGAAGAATATAAGTCAACTGAAGATTCTTCAATCTCATATATGTACCACTTTTCAAGTACATTGTACTCGTTTAAAAGTTTTTAGTACCTTCGTCGCTATCAGATGGTCTAGGAAATTTAGCATTGGTATTCATTCCTAAGTAGTCTGTAAGCCTTTGCTTTGTTGTTTTATGGCGATAGAAGTCAAGTTGATCTTTTCCTTGATATACTAACTGTATGTGAGTTACTTGCTCCTTTTCCCAAATTATTCATAAGCAAGGATACAGTAAGTCGGCATCGTCAAAATATATTGGAAAAACTGCGTGGTAGAAACTCGTTGGAGGCTTGTAGAATAGCAAAGGAATTGGAGATATTATAG
>JASLEN010000326.1 GCA_030151105.1 Dysgonomonas sp. | reverse complement strand
TTTTTGGACGTGATGTATATAATGAGGTAGGACAAAATATGCTTGCGAAATACGATTGGAGCACTTGGATAGCTAAAGCGATGCCTAATATGCCTGATTATGGTTTTTGGTCACCAGATAATACGGGAGCATATTATCCTTCATTGATACCAAGTTCTAATCATATGGGACAACGTTATGCTTTTAGAGAAACTACTATGTTTTGGGAGAAGGGAGATTTTTGGAAAATCAATACTATCCAACTATCTTACAATTTCAATAGAGCTTGGTTAAAACAGAATCTAAAACTAGAAAGATTGTATATATATGGAACTGCATACAATGTATGGCAATGGCAAAAATCAGATAGATTGATAGATGCATCTATGGTAGACTCAAGAGGTAGAGCGATGGGTGATGGATATCCTAATCCACGCAAGTTCTCATTTGGTATTAACATTGAATTCTAAAAAAAGATATAACAATGAAAACAAAAATATTAACACTATTGGCAATTCTCTTTTTTACATCAAGTTGCGATCTAGAGCTTGAGCCATTTGATAATGTAAATGGAGCAAAAGTATGGACTACGGCTGCAGGTAACGAGAAAATGGTATCGGGAGCTTACTCACGTATGAGAAAAATACTGACGCAAGAGTTTCCTGTTTTTCTGTATGGCGATCTGCCATCGGGTTCACTTTTCAAACATGGCCATTGGATTGCTCAACAAGCTACTGATGGTAAATTTGCTGGTTCATATATGCTAGATTATTGGGGCAATTGGTCCCCGTACTTCCAAGTGATAAACACCACCAATGTTGTATTGAACCACGTAAATGATGTGCCTGCATCAGAATTTGGTGATGAAGGACAAAAGAAAAAAGACAGAATACGTGGTGAAGCTTATTTTATATATAGCTTTATGTATTTCCATATGGTACGAGTATATGGAGAGGTACCTTTAGTTAAAGAATCTATTGAGAATGCCGATCAAATTATACAAAATGGAAGTACAGTTCCACGTAAACAATCTTCGGAGATTGAAATTTTGGAGTACATCCTTACTACTACTGATGCAGCTATTGCATTGCTAGATTTTGATAAGCCTGGTGATCAGGGTTGGGCTGTACAGGCAGATAGAGCAGCTGCACTAACGCTTAAAGCTCATATTCTATTATGGTTAGCTAGAGAACCTAATAATCATCCTGATAGAATTAAGTTTATGAATGAGGCAGAACAAATACTAGATCTTGTAATCAATAGTAGCAATCGTTCATTAGTTCCTTATGATTCTAAAGAAGACTTTGAAAAACTATTCAGAGGAAAATCGAATGAAGGTATTTTCGAACTTAACTTTTCTGTAGCTGATAATGAGTCGTACCACATCAATGCTGGTAGTGGTTGGCGCAGACAGCATGGAGCTACTTATCGAGATGTATCTAAAAAACAATTAAATAATATGGATTTTATGGTAGCAGAAGCAGGAAAAGCAACTACTCTTTACTCACCAAATGACAAAAGAAGAGATTTGTTTTTCCAAAACTTTGGGAATGCTGCTGATGACAAACTCGCTCCTCCATTCTTGCTTAAGCTAGCAGTAGGTTTGGAAGCAGACCCTAATGATAGTGAGATGTATTTTGTAAACTCAAATGTCATTCTCTTTAGACTTTCGGAGTGTATCTTGCTAAGAGCTGAAACTCTCCACAAACTAGGACGTAGCAACAATGCAAGAGATTTGCTAAATATAATCAGAAACAGAGCTGGCATTGGTAACTACACAGGAAGTACTGCCGACCTAGAAGGTGCTATCTACGATGAACGTGTACGTGAGCTAGCAGGTGAAGGACACTCTGCATTCGACAGAATACGCTCAAATTATTGGGAAGGTTGCGATTGGATAAATGCAGAACGTATGGCAAAACGTGGGTACTATTGGCCTATACAGCTCGACCAACTGATAGGAGCAAACAGAGAGTTGTATCAAAACCCATATTGGGCTGGAATAATCTAATTGTCTTACTAAAATAATTTAAAGAATGAAAAAATATATAACAGCATTTATATTGTGCTCAATAATGATATACTCGTGTACGAGTGACGATTATAAGATAGATGGTGGGATTTCTGACCCCTACGTAAACAAATCTACTTATGACTATTTAGCTTCCAATCCTTTGTTTGACACCTTAGTAATAGCTATCAACAAGGCTGGAATTAAAGATATGTTTGATCATAAGGAAACAACCTTGTTTGCCCCTACAAACTATGCTATCAGAAAGCACATAGATATGAAAACAGTAGAAGGGAGAGCATTATATAATGACCCTAACTACAAATATCAATTTGATAGTATTCCTGTTCAAGTTTTGCGTGACTCATTGCCTATGTACTTGTTCAAAGGCACTTTTGACCGCTCTAACATGACTCCTGAAGGAGATGTAGTAAAGAGTTATGCTGGAACAGAGCTAAGACTTTCACTTGAGCCTAGAAAAGATTATACTGGAGAACTACCAGAAAATCCTAAGTATGTATATTTGACCTACAAGCGTGGGCAAAAATGGGATGATTGGGATGCGAGTGACGTAGCAGCTAATGAAATTGATTGGAAAGTTAGAGCACAAACATCTGGTTTGATTTCTACCACAGGAATTATTCATGTGTTAGAGAATAAACATACTTTATTTTTTAAGGATAAATAATAAATAATGAAAGAATATATGAAAAAAATATTATTACTACTAGCCGTTGTCCTATCGCTAAATAGTTGCTTGAGTGATATACCTGTTGGCTTTTTGAGTGATAACATTCAAATACGCGTGGATACTCTGAAAGCAGTAAAAGGTGTTTACAAAATTTCTGGAGCACCACTAGTAGATGGGTCAACCCGCCCGTTGCATTTTGAGATAATAA
>JASLEN010000287.1 GCA_030151105.1 Dysgonomonas sp. | reverse complement strand
GAGAAAAAGAAACTCTTGTATGAGATTGTGTTTACAAAGTTTGCTTCGCTGCTGTAACAGTAATCTCTAGAACTCTTGACAAGAATGAGAACTTCTCTTTCATCATGTCATATTCTGCTCCTGACTCTATGTATTTTGCTGTACCTTCTATCAAGAAGCCAGTTCCCTGATAATCTTTGTAGCCCAAAACCTCACGGGTTCCCAATGTCAATTTAACCTTATTGTTGACTGTCACATTTCGTTGCGTTTTGCGCAGTCCATAAGCTGGTATCAATATACGTTCATCCTCTGTAACCACAAGATAGGAGTTCCATGTGTTGGCAACATGAGGTTCATCATTGCCCCACGAAACAATAGCTACTACACCTTCACACTTAATGACTTCGTAAAATTTATCTGATAATTTTGTTTGCTTTTCCATTCTATTTTTGTTTTCATTATTTGTTGATTACAAAACTATGGAGACTTGAGCTGATAAAAATTAAGCTAGCTTAAGAAATGAACATTAGAGGTTTTTCTTTTTTATTTCACTCAAATATTCAGGACTTATTCCGAGATAAGAAGCAAGCATGTATTGAGGAATACGCTGTACAAAATCAGGGAATAGAGTGCTAAAATGCAAATACATTTCTTCTTTCGAGAGATTAAAAATAAGTTTCAGCCTAAATTGCGATGCAGCCAGACCTCGCTGAGCAATGATTCTAAAATATCGTTCTAGCGCTGGGACTTCCTCTGTTAGCTTATCGAAAGAAGCTTTATCAATAGACAATATTTCAGAAGCCTCTATTGCTTGAATATTATACTCAGAGGCTTGTTGAGTATCAATGCTGAAATAATCGGTGAGCCACCAATCTTCTATTGCGAATTGCACTATCTGCTCCAATCCTTTGTCGCTATTGTAAAACATGCGTAAGCAGCCTTTCTTTACAAAATAATGAGCTTTGCAAATCTGTCCCTCTCTTACTAAGTATTCTTTATTCTCTACTGATAATGGACGAAAATGAGAACAAATCGCTTGAATATTAGTATCATTAAGGTGAATATATTTTTGGATATGATTGATTAGTTCAGTATGCATTGTGAGATTCTCTAATATTTAACGTCATACAAAAATACAGAAACTTTTGAAAAAGAGGTACTTTCGTTTACGCTTAAGTATTTTGATGATATATAATCCTCTTTATTAATGTCAATAGTTATTCTGTAGCACTAAAAAACAGCAACTCTCCATCATTCACTTCATTTGCCCATTGCTCTATGAGTCTTTTTTGTGCTGATGTGTACAAGTTTGCTTTGGCATTGATTGCCATATTATCTATATCTTCTTTTGTGTATATGCCATAAAGACCAGATTTATCGCCAGACAATCCGTCCATCGTCAAGGGAAGTAATGCTGCATCTTCATCACTATAGAAGTCGTTAGAAAAGTAAACCTTCTTCATAGTTTTATCAAAATAGAAGATGTCTTTTGAATGAGCAATTGAGAAAAGGACGAGTTTTTCTGTATCCACTACTTTGTTTACATATCGTTTATCTTGGTATTGTCCTTTTATCAGATTTTGAATTGTAGCCTTGTATTGACCCGTATTGAATATGTAAGCAGGATTGATTTCATACTCCGACTTGAAACGAAAAATAGTGTCATTACCTTGTTGCTTCACATGCAATTGGTCATCAAAATGATAGATGTTTGGAAAGCCTGGATTATGGATTGTACTCATCCCTGTCATATCTATGAGAATATTGCCATTATAAAAGCTGCAAACAGTATCATTCTGTGCAGTTATGCTATACATAAATGGTTCCTCTTCTTTAGCTCTAAACTCATAAGAATAGTTGAGGTAAGTCAAGCGTTTACCACTTATTAGATGAAGATCATTGCTTGGCATTTTCTTTCTGAAGGTTTCTTTTCCTTGCCTAAGGTCAAAGCTGTGCAAAGTAGCCTTACCATCTGTGCAACTCACAAAAGCACACACATTGTCCGCTACCGAAAAACCTGCTAACATATTTTCGACCTTATCCATATTCCATTCATAATACTTCTTGGTTTCGCCTTCAAATTCGTTACACTTTAGTAATGTGTATAGATAGTTTCCTCTGATATCATAACAAAACAGACCACTCAAGCTACCCACTAAAATCCAATTCTTGTACTTTTCTACTTTCAATATAGTAGGCCAAGGCACATTCTGTGCACGCTTGAACATGAGTCTAGGTGCAGAGCTTGATTTAGAACCCAGACTCTTTATGTCTTTTCCTAGTTGCACTTCTATTTCCATACCACCACGAGGATTCTTTAAATTCTCTCCTTCTGAAGAATTAGGATGCTGCAACTTAATATAATTAAGTTTTGAGTAATAGGTTGCAATCTTTAATCCTTTAGGATATAGCTCTCCAGAAATATCAATCGTAACTGGTGGACGAGTAGGGTCAACTCTCCGAATCTCTTCTTTCCGCTCTCCAGAAAATATCTCGGTAGATGCAAAATCGGTAACTTCTTCTTCTTTCGCTTTCACCTCCTCAGCCCCTAATGTTTGCTTCTTGCCTCCACCACACGATAGCAGTAGGGAGGCGAGAGCAAGTATTGCAATTTTGTTTTGTTTTTTCATAATCTTCCTTTTATTTGTTATTCACTGCGTAAAGATTCTGCTGATCGCTGACTAGCTGTATAAAGTATCTGTATGCCAACTATAGTACACACCAATAGCATAATAAGTATAGGAATTGCCAAAAA
>JASLEN010000245.1 GCA_030151105.1 Dysgonomonas sp. | reverse complement strand
GCTTCACAAATGTTTGGAACTGCACCTAATGGAGCACAAGGAACTGTAACTTTTGATTTTCAGAACAATATTGAGATGAAGACTCCTTCAGCGAGTGATTCTACTGGATATAAGAAATTGAGTTTGATTGACAACCTAGGTATCAATTTTAGCTACAATTCGCAAGCTGAGCGATTTAGATGGTCAGATATCAGAGCTAATGTTAGGTTGAAGTTGAGCCAGTCATTAACTGTAAATCTTAACGCTACATTTGATCCCTATCTTTATGATTTTGTAGATCCAACTGTTCCAGATGAGCAGTTGAAATTGCAGAGAATTGATAAGATGAGAATCTCTAATGGCAAAGGTTTTGGTAAATTGAAGAGTACAAGTTATTCAATATCTCCATCCATAAATCAAGACACGTTCAATAAGTGGTTTGGAAAAAACGAAAAAGGTAAAGATTCGGGAAAGGAATCATCAGGAGGTACAACCGAAGGACAGGCAGACAAAGTGAGTACGGAAACAAAACGTTTGCTGGGTGATAGTAATAGCAAAAGTGAGGGTGAGTACGATAGTGATGGATATATGAAAAACGACATCAACTGGAGTCTAGGCTTCAGTTATTCTATGGGCTATGCTTACGATCCTGTGAAGATAGATCTCAAGAATCGGGAACCTAAAATGAAGCTGACTCATAATTTAAGCTTTAACGGAAGTATTCAGCCTACAAAGCACTGGAACTTGAGCTTTTTTGGAAGTTATGACTTCGATATGAAGAAAATTCCTCACATGTCTTTAAGTCTTACTCGTGACTTGCACTGCTGGAGTATTTCTGGAAGCGTGACTCCTGTGGGAATGTATAAGAGTTATTATGTAACTATTAGAGCTAATTCATCTCTTCTACAAGATCTTAAACACGAGTTCAAAGGACGAAGCAGCTCATATGACCCTAACTGGGATTGATCCATTAAACGTTCTCATTCAGAATACTAGTATAGTCTTTAGGGTATTCTTCTCCAATCATTTTTTTATACTCCACAATAAACTGGAAAAATCTTTTTCTAGCTTCGCTTGCTGCATTTACTTGCTCCATTGCATGCACAAGATAAAGTATTGCAAAATCACTAATGGAATCAATATTTAGCATAGCTTCGCATAAAGATATTGTCTGCGAAAAGTTTCTGTCTTGGTAGCTGTTTTGTATTAGCCTATGCAAGATCGGTTCAATATGTAGCTCCAGAGATGTTCTAAGGGAATCATAAAGCTCATCATTATCATCTTGTAAGAATCTGCCTCGAGCAGCAATATGATCAAAAAGGCTTATGTCGATGCCTAGAAGAGATGAGTTTTCCAATGCCATACATCTAGCATAGTCACAGAAACTATCCCTTTCAAAGATAAGTCTATAGAATGAGTTCTCATAAATCAAACTAATGCCATCAAACTCTTCTACAATCTTTCTTAATTCATTGATTGTTACACCTCTTATGTTCTTAGCCTTGCTGTCATCTCTGTCCGACCATAGAGCTTGTGTCAGCTGTTGTGTAGTAATTCCCTCTTGCGCACTATTCTCTAAAATAAGTAAGAAAGCCTGCTTCAAACGAGTGCTAAACATATAGCTGATGTTTCTACCTACTCTATCATAAACTGCAAAATTGCCAAATAGAAATATGGCATTCTTTTGTGGATGCTGCTCTAAACTTGTAGAATAACGAGTGGTTTGAATAATGTTCTTCTTTTCCTTTCTTCTCTTTTTGAAGTAGAAGGTTAAGGCTATGAGCGAAGAAATTGCCAAGATTGTCCATAATAGATTGCTGCTATCACTCTTCGCCTTATTTGCAGATACCAGTTCTTCATAAGATAGAGGAGGGGACGAAAGCGAATAAATGTTGAGTGATGAAGCAATATCATCATCTTCAAACTCTTGAACTACTCCATAGATTTCTCCCATTTCATCGCTAAGAAAGATGTCTGCATTTGTTGTAATCTTCTCAGAACGAATAGGAATAGAGTCTCCTAAAATTTGGAAACTTCCATCTTCGATAGAGAATTTATAAAGCTTAAGATGTGTGTTCGAAAAATGTTCGGGATAGCACAAAGTCATAAAATGATTGTCTCTTACTATCATACTTTTGACAGGAACTACGTGATCCTTATGCCAAGGAATTTCCCATAGCTTAGTAATATACATCGCTGTCAAATCGACTTTGTATAGGTCGTAGTAATACTTCCTGCCTACGTTATACTCTCCTGATTCATTGCCCATTCCTCCAAAAATGTAGAGGCTGTTGTTAGGCTTGTCATATCCCATTGATAGGAAATATCTAGGAAATATAGTGTCGCCTGTAAAGGTCAACTCACTCCAAGAGTTATCATCAAAGCTATAACAGTTGAACTCATTGTTATAATACATATCACCAAAACCACCGAATATGATGAAACGACCATTAGTTTCATCATAAAACTTTCCGTGATGGTGCAGTCGTTTCGGAAAAGCGTAGTCGTTGATTGGTGTCCAGCTATTATTGTCAATATTATACTTGGCAAGGCTAGCTTCCTTGTCTAGTTTAGGTGTAACTTCATATGAATATAAGTCTCCGTTCTTAGCATCAAAGAAATTATAGCCTAGAATGAAGTGAATAGGAGGCTCATTTAAATATGTTTGTCGTTCTATTTCACCATTTCCTACATTATAATTTCTGATAGAATCTTTGTCGAAATAATATATCTTATTAGTGATAGAATCAAAGTTGAATCCCGCAGTGTTTTTCGTCTTGAACGAAGCTCTATGTTGCCAATAGTATCCTTTATTTATCAGCCAAGTGGGATTGTTCACATAGCCTAGTTTCTCTCCCTTTGTTGAATGTACGTCATTGCCTTCATGCTCTTTAAATGGAAAATTAAAGCTCTGATTTTTATCATTTATATTTAAATTTTTAATTGAAAACGTAGGGAGATCTATAAAATACTCACTTCGCCCAAAATAGATGTTTGGTTGTAGCGTTTGAGGCAGATTGAAGGTTTTGGAATCCTCCAGGCTATCAATAGTCAGATGTATTGTATTGTTTGATAAATCAAACTTTATCCCTACCGAATGCCAAGCTCCTTCTCTGAAGTCTTCCTTGTTGATTTTGATTGTCAATAGTGTACTCTTGCCCTCCTCATTGAGCTTATATACAATATAGCTACTTTGTGAATCAAACGAAAGATTGAAAATGAGCGATGGAATCTGCGTTTTTAGCCTGAGAATATAGCCTGTATTAGGTCTGTGGTTCGTTGATAAATCAAATTGTATAGATAAGGAGTCTTTGAAGGAAGGTGAGTCGTGTTTAAATACCTCATATGAAGTACGTTCATCAATGATGTACTCATTCCCTTTGAATAACAATCCTTGAGCTTGAATATAAAAGATATTTAAGCTAAAGAAAATGATTAGAGCTATCTGTCTCGAAAGTCTATCTCTGTAAAGTCTTTTTAGAGTTGTCATGATTTGCAAATATAGGGATTATTTAGTGATACTTTTTTATAATGCTTGTTTTTGTGATGAAAGCGACATTTTTGCTATATTTACTATATGGGAATACATTAGTCTTAATAAAATAAAGACTCTGCTAATCTAAATATTAATCTAAATATTAACCCCTCTGTGTGATATTTGGTCCACTGCTTTTGTCGCTTATTATATAATATAACTATTAGGAATAATGAGTCTAAAGCAAAGATGGGTTGGTTACCCTCCTAGCAGTGCTCTTTTATGATGCACTGCTGGGTATCTTTAAAAAAGAAGGCAGTAGTTATCCTGAATATTATTACAATATCATTTAAACATACAATCTCATGAAAAAACTTATTACCGCTTTTTTGAGTACTCTTCTCATTGTGGGAAGTTATGCTCAAACAAATTTGGAACCTGTAGATTATGTGAGCCCATTGGTAGGCACACAATCAAAGCATTCGCTTTCTACGGGAAATACTTATCCAGCCATTGCTATGCCTTGGGGGATGAACTTTTGGATGCCACAAACAGGAAAAATGGGCGATGGATGGGGCTATACTTACGATGCCGACAAAATTCGAGGGTTTAAGCAAACGCATCAACCAAGTCCTTGGATGAATGACTATGGACAATTTGCTATTATGCCAGTGACAAGCAAAGCTGTTTTTGATCAAGATGAGCGTGCAAGCTGGTTTTCGCACAAAGCAGAAGTAGTGAAGCCTTATTATTATAGCGTATATCTGGCAGATCACGATGTGATTACTGAAATGGCGCCAACGGAACGTGCCACAATGTTCCGTTTCACGTTTCCTCAGAATGAAAAATCGTTTGTTGTAGTGGATGCTTTTGATAAAGG
>JASLEN010000132.1 GCA_030151105.1 Dysgonomonas sp. | reverse complement strand
CCGTTTCCATACCATGCAACAATCTCTAAATCTTGCGACAACTCTAAGCTCAAACCTAAACGTCTAATCAACGATTCATTAACAGGCTTAGTGAAACTAGCATCCACATCCACGACTCCATTAGCATAGATAGTATAGTTGGTCTCATATTCCAATTCTACTTTTTTAGGGGCATTGATAGTGGCAATATTAGTTATTTTAAAAGAAATAGATTTTTTATCAGTACTCAACTTATAACTGAAGTTCTTATTCGAAATAGTTGTCTCATAATAGTTTTGGTCTGCATATTTATCATTGTTGATACTGCGATACCAATTGAATGCAAAACCTTGCTGATTATGAATCATCTCTTGTTCATTATAAATCAATGAGTTCAGGCTAGCATTATTTACTGAAGTTACAGTTGCCTCAAAATTAGCTCCTTGCACTACCACCCGATTCTTCTCTTCTTTAAGACTCAATTTCCCTAAATATTTTGGATCAAGTGTTTCAACCTTTTTTCTAGATGATAGAGCAAACTGATCAATAGCCACGACATGTCCTGCTTTTGCCCATTTCGTATCCTTCTTCAATGCAAAAGAAAGGTTTAGAAAATATTCGTTTTCTTGATCTATCAATGACTTATACGGAATTGACAGACTTATCTTTTCGGAGGCTGCCAACTTAATATTTGAGATCGTACCGTTCTCAATAGGCTCTCCATTTTTCAACAATTTCCATGTTAAGTCAAAGTTATCAAGATTTAGTACCTCATAACGATTCCAGACCTCAATGGTCTTAGTATCCAAAGCCTTCATTTTGATATACTGATATACCTTACTCACCTCTATAAGTTTTGCAGTAGGCTGCCTATCAGGCGTAACCAAACCATTGCATGAAAAATCACCATCGTTGGGTTTATCACCAAAGTCTCCTCCAAAATAGTAGTGATTCTCTGGCTTACCCTGCATATTTAAACCTTGATCTACCCAATCCCAAACACAACCACCAATCATTCTATCAGAATGGTTCTCAATATAGTCCCAATATTCAGCCAAATTCCCTGCAGCATTTCCCATTGCATGACCATATTCGCAAAGGAAGTAGGGCTTGTCTGAATCATTTTTATCAAACTGCATCATTCGCTCAAGAGAAGGATACATGTGAGAATCAATATCTACAATGGTATTTTTGCCTTCATAGTGTATTGGGCGGCTAGAATCCATTTCTTTGGCTCTAGCATACATTGCATCAAAGTTAGCTCCGTCACCACCCTCGTTTCCTAGAGACCAAAAAATAACAGAAGGATGATTTCTATCTCTTTCTATCACTCTCTCTATTCTATCTACAAAAGCATTTGTCCAACTGGTATCGAAACTAATTCCGTGATTACCATGATTTTCTAAATCTGCCTCATCCATCACATAGATTCCATAGTAGTCGCATATAGCATACATTGCAGCACTGTTAGGATAATGGCTAGTACGTATTGTGTTTATATTATACTGCTTCATCAGCAAAATATCCTCTATCATAGATTCTAGTGGAACAGCCTTTCCATACTTAGGATGTGTATCATGCCTATTAACTCCTTTAAAGAATACTAGATTGTTATTTACATACACTCGTTTATCTTTGAGTTCAATCTTCCTAAAACCGAACTTTGTAGCCATAACCTCCATTTCATCGCCTTTCTTGTCTATCAATGAAAGAACAACAGTATATAAATGGGGGACTTCCGCAGACCACAATTTAGGATTGTCAACAGCTAGTTGGAGAGCGAATTCTTGCTCGCTTTCTCCCTTTATTGTCTCTATTTTAGTCTCTGACATTGAAACTAGATTTCTATCCTCATCTAATAATTTCACAGTCAGCAATCCACCTGCGTATTTTTTCGCATTATAATTGTGTACAAATGCCTTTACATCAAGATTGGCTTTTGTCAATTCATTATTCAGGAACTCAGAAGTCAAGATATAATCTCTCACATGTACTTTTGGAGTAGCGTGCAAATATACATTGCGATGAATCCCACTAAGACGGAACATATCCTGATCCTCAATATAGCTTGCATCAGTCCATCTAAATACCTCTACGGCAAGTGTATTTTGTCCAGTCTTTATATATTTTGTAATATTAAACTCTGCATCGTTATTTGCTCCTTCACTATACCCTACACTTTCTCCATTCACCCACACATTCAAGCTACTATAAGCACCATCAAAGTGAATAAAAATTTCATTTTCAGTCCAATCTTCTGGGATTATAAACTCACGACGATATGAGCCAACAGGATTAACCTCCGTCTCATTAGTATATCCTTTTTGAGCTCTAATAAAAGGAGGATTATTCTTGAATGGATAAGTTACATTAGTATAAATAGGTGTTCCATAGCCAAGCATTTCCCAATTGGAGGGCACTGCTATTTCGTTCCAAGACGAAACATCATAATCTGTTTTATAAAAATCAAGCGGTCTATTCTCTGGTTTATTTACCCAATTGAATTTCCATCTACCATTGAGAGATTTATACAAACTTGAATTTGGAGTCAGCCAAGGTTTATCAAAACTTTCATCTGCCAACAGTTCTTTTTCCGTAGGGAAAGGATGAAAAGTAACATGTCCACGCTCTTTGTTAATTGCAAAGATTGTTTCATTTTCCCAAGGATTTTCACTCACAATTTTGTCATCTGCCTCTGGAGCTTCAATCTTTCGTTCAGGAACCAATTTCCAAAATTGTCCAGCATTGTGTTTTTGCCAAATTATTGCATCTTTTGTCTCTCCTCCATCGTAACACAAGTCCATTCCGCTTAGCGTATTCGTTATCACATAAGCGCCTGTACCTGTTACTTTGAAAATCCAATGCTGATTATGGTTGAGAGGGTGGCTATCCCATTGCACCAATGAGTTTCCCTTTTCAGTATCATAATACTCCTCTCCAGTGTTGTCTATTGCCTTACCGAAGAAAGGATTATAGATGTGATAATAGTCACCTTCAATGTGCTTTATCATCCACAATTGTCCCTTTTCATCGAGGATATTGTCATCTAAATATAATTTAGAATCATTACTCTCACTCCCATGATTTGTAACAACCAATCCTAAGGGGCTAACAATTCGATACAATTGATTTGAATCTATTCCCTGAGCACTCGCTCCTAAAAAGCAAGTACTCAAGATAACAGTTATCGATATTAAATATTTTTTCATAGCTAAAAGATTAAGATTTAATGCCAACTCTGAGAGTCAAGCTCTGCTTGGGTTACTTACAGCATAGCAGCTCCCAACATGGCTACGTCTTCTACCTCAGAACGATATATAACCAGACGTTCTACACTTTTGGGATATACAAAATCATGAAGACTATTTCGCATAGACGCTTCAAAATAAGGCATTGCATTCGAGATACTACCGCCTATCACAATACAAGGAGGATCATAAGCCAAGATTATCAACTTGATAGCATTACCTAAATGCTTCCCATATGCAGTCCACAAACGTAATGCCTCGACATCACCCCCGGAAGCCTTTTGCGCTGTTTCTTTAGCCGATACATTATTCATTTCGGCAAAGAAAGCTGTGGCACAATAATATTCATAGTTGCTATCTAGATATGGTATTTCTCCAATTTCACCTGCACCCGTATTGTTACCGTTATACAACTGATTGCCAATCACAATTCCACACCCCAAACCTGTTCCCAAAGTAATACCTATTAGATTTTTAAAGTTCTTACCTTGTCCAAAACAATGCTCGCCATATACAAAGCAATTGCAATCGTTATTCAGTTGTACAGGAATATCAAACTCTTCTTCGAGAATGCTTTTCAAATGCACCTCTTGCCAAGAAGGAATATTTGCCACGTTATAGACAATACCTTTTTCGGTATCCACTACAGATGGCACACCGATACC
>JASLEN010000088.1 GCA_030151105.1 Dysgonomonas sp. | reverse complement strand
CATTAAACTGCGTTTGACCCTAATGAACTTTCTCCAATTCTTTGTTTGGGGATCATGGTTGACCTCTCTAGGAGTGTATTTGGGGCGAGTTCTTGAATTTGAGGGCGGGCAGATAGCTGGTATTTTTGCAACAATGGGAATCGCTGCGATGATTATGCCTGCTGTGATGGGGATAATAGCAGATCGTTTTGTAAATGCTGAGCGTCTTTTGGCTTTTTGTCACATTGTAGGTGGAGTGGTAATGTTTGTCTTGACAGACGTAACAGATTATAATACTTTTTGGTGGCTCATGTTACTCTATACTTTGATGTATATGCCAACTCTGGCTTTAGCTAATAGTATAGGATACTATACGCTCAAGGATAATAATTTAGACATTGTGAAGGATTATCCCCCTATTCGAGTTTGGGGAACAGTCGGTTTCATCTTTGCAATGTGGTTTGTAGATCTTAACGAATGGACTTCAAGTACCAAACAGCTCTATTTGGCTGCAGGTATGTCAATCGCTTATGGCTTTTATGCTTTAACATTGCCTAAATGCTTTCCTAACAAAACGTCTAAAAAACAGAGTCTTTCTTCTTCTCTAGGTCTTGATGCTTTGCATCTATTGAAACAAAAGAGAATGGCAATTTTCTTCTGTTTTTCCATGTTGTTGGGAGCTGCACTTCAAATAACAAATACCTTTGGACAGCCTTTCTTGAGCGACTTTGGAAATGATCCGCAGTATGCAGAATCTTTTGCAGTTCTTCATCCAGGAATTTTAACCTCAGTTTCTCAAATATCAGAAGCATTATTTATTCTTGCAATTCCATTCTTTATGCGTCGTTTTGGTATCAAAACTGTGATGATGATGAGTATGGGGGCGTGGTTCTTGCGTTTTGGCCTCTTTGGGATTGGTGATCCAGGTAGTGGATTCATATTCTTAGTTCTGTCAATGATTGTTTATGGTATGGCATTCGATTTCTTCAATGTGTCAGGATCACTTTTTGTGGAACAGGGTACAGAACCGCGTTTACGTTCAAGTGCACAAGGCCTTTTTGTGTTGATGACCAATGGTATTGGTACTGTTGTGGGCACGTTGGGAAGTGGTATGATTGTAGATCATTTTACATCCAATGGAGTGAAGGATTGGCAGTCTATTTGGTTCAGCTTTGCTGCCTATTCGCTAGTCTTACTCGTTGTATTTGCTTTTGTTTTCAAAGAAAAGAAAAAGGTACAAGAGTAATTATCAAGAATCATATATGAATAGAGGTGCTATGTTTTGAATGTAGTTCTAGAGATTATATCCTTAATTGAATGAAGAAAATCAACTCTCTTATATTGCTAATCAACTCTTTGTCTAAGGCAGAGAAAAAGTCTATATACTTACACTCTAATCTAACGAAAGGGAAGAAGATATATATGGAACTTTTTTCGCTGATAGAAAAAGATAAAATTACAGATAGTGTAGAGTTGCAGAGCGAATTTAACCGAGAGTTTTCTAATGCGTCTTTTCATCCAGTAGCAAGCTATTTATATGACTTTGTACTCAATGTTTTAGCTCGTATCAAAACTAATCAGGATAAAGAATTTGCGCTATATCAAAAAATATTGACTGCCAAAGTTCTAGAAGAACGCAATCTTGATACTGAGTATTATGATATGATTCAGCAGTTGAAAGAGGAAGCCTTTGAAATCAATAATTATAATTTGTTGTTGATTGTAAGGCGTATGGAACTTGATTTTTTGCGTACAAATGAATTTTACAATATTTCGGAAAAGGATCTGTTGCATAAGCAGCATAAAGCAAACGATACCTTGAAAATCTTGCGACAAACTAATGAGCAGTCCTCTTTGTATGAATTGCTTTTGTTGAGGATCCAACAAACGCATCCCTTAGAACTGAAGCATCAACAGCAATTTTTGAATGATTTGGTTGTTAGTGAAATTTCATTGGTGTCTAATTTGAATCGCAATGTTTTTGAAATTCAAAAGTTACATCAGCTATTCCAAGCACAATACTTAATATTTGTAGGAGATTATAAATCAGCATTAAACTCATTTGTAGAGTTGGATAAGTTATTCAACGAGAATAAGTCGCAATGGAATAATCCTCCTTTGTATTATGCTAAAGTTTTAGAGGGTATATTGATGAGCCTTAGAGGTATAAAGGCTTATGAACAAATGAAATACTTTTTAGAAAAATTGAAGTCTTTGGAACACTCTTCTGTTTCTTTTCAGACTGAGATAGCTTGTGTGCGATTTATTTATACAATTGCTCCCCTTTTGGAGCGTGAACAATATTTGGAGTGTAAGAAAGAAATTGAGAACTTCAAGAAAGATTTGATCTCAAAAATTGATTTACTCAATCCTCATCGATACCTACAACTCTCTTTATATTTATCAATAATATATCTGCACAATAAGAGTTTAGAGAAGGCTCGACGACAAATGACTCAGATCATAAATGGAGATAGTTATACTGGACTTTCTCTCTTTAAACCTATTCAGCTAATAAATTTAGTTATACATCATGAGTTGGGAGATGTAGATATCATAACGTCTCGTGTTCGCTCTATCAAACGTAAAAATAAGCTCCAGAAGACTAATTCAAGACTGGAGGACGTTTTTTTTCATTTCCTAAGCCTTGACCTTTTGACCCTATCTCAGAATAAAAAAAACAGTCTGAAAAATAAGATAGAAATAGAGCTTAAAATAATAGACTTTACGGGGGATGATAAACGTTTAGCCTCTATTTTTGATTTCAAAGAGTGGATGCTTAGGCAAATTGAAAAGGTTTAGTGATGTTTATTTTATTCCATAAAGCCTTAATTTATTTATGTCGAGAGTTTGTAACAATTTTGCCTAGAACTAAATATAACACCTTCGACTTAAGTCTAAGCTTTGTAATAGAATTATTAAAAAGCTGACTATACATTGTTTTTGTCAGCGCCGAATCGAAATGATGAAGAAACTGAACTCAGTAATACTTAGGGTAGGATACTATTTGGAACGAGGGTGTAAAAGTAGAATAAAGTAAAATTATTTTGTCTCACTATATCAATACGCAAAAATGGCGATGCTATTTATTCGGATAGATGGTATAGAGATTCACGAGAGCATCGATTCTTTATTGTTTGCTCCATAATTTTGAGGTAAACAACAAGTGGAATAATTCCACGCATCGACACGAATTTTCGACTTAGAATCAGAAACTACATTATAATTAATTTGTGAAGTAGATATGATTCGCTCAAAATCGAAATCACGCTCGTTTTGATATTCTCGTTGATTTATTGAAAGGTAATAATTCAAGATTAACATTTTTATTAGTTGCGAGGGGGATATTAGTTGACTAGTACTATTAGCGCTATATTGATGTTAATAGTATAAATGTTGTGTATAATATAAAAACTCTAACCAATGGCATATTAATTGGTTAGAGTTTTATAAAGTACTCGGAGCGGGACTTGAACCCGCACAGCCGTAATGGCCACAAGAGTTTAAGTCTTGCGTGTCTACCGATTCCACCATCCGAGCATCCTTGGAGCGAAAGACGGGG
>JASLEN010000010.1 GCA_030151105.1 Dysgonomonas sp. | reverse complement strand
TGCTATTGGTCATCACATCATTATTGTTGTTGCCATAGCGTACATTTCCGCCCCATTTCAATTTGTCAGAATGTTCTGTTGCAAAGTTTACTCCTCCTGTGATAGCTTTGGTTACTCCATTTCGTCCACCAAAACGCAGTCCTCTAGGTCCTCTTCCTCCGCCACTGTCGCCAAACATAGCCGATGACAAATCGCTTGCTCCTGCATTGTTGGTATTGTTGGCTCCTCCAATGAGTGAGACTTGCGTATTGTCTCGCATATAGTTTATGTTTGTTGCTCCTTCATAGCGTTCTTCGCTACCATAGCCAGCCATTCCATTTCCAAAGAGCCCTTCTTTCATTCCCTTTTTGACAGTAAGGTTGATTACGGTTTCTTCATTGCCATCGTCAAAGCCTGTCATGAGTGCCATATCTGATTTTTGGTCTAAGACTTGTAGCTTGTCCACCATCTTGGCTGGTAGGTTCTTAGATGCCACCTTGGGGTCGTCGCTAAAGAATTCTTTTCCATCTAATAATATTTTCTTAATCTCTTTCCCGTTGACCGTTATTTTACCCTCGTCATCTATTTCAACTCCTGGCATCTTTTTTAACAAGTCTTCTACCACGGCCGCCTCTTGCACTTTGTACGAATCGGCATTATACTCTACAGTATCACCTTTCACCATTATTTCTATGGCTGCTGTCTCTACCACGGCTTCACGTAGCTGTACGGCATCCTCTTTCATCAAGATAGTACCTAGAGAGGTGTTTTTATTTAGATTTATATCTGTGATATGATCATCATAACCTAGATATGATATACGAACAATATATTTTGCAGGCCGGAGAGAAATGCTAAATTGTCCATTCTTATTGGTAGATCCACCCGAGATATAGGTGCTGTCTTTCGCTGCCAATACTCTGATGCTGGCATACTCAATTTTATCTTTTGTGGTATTGTCTGATACAATTCCCGAAAGTGTAAAGTTGGAAGTTTGGGAGAGAACCTGTGTCTGCACAAGTATGTATAGTCCCAAGAGAAACAAAAGTCTTTTCATTTTATTCTACTATATCTATTTTTCTGTAATGGTCAGACTTGTGAAAAATGAAAAGGTTTAATTGGATGAGTGTTTTTAACATTTAATAAAAATAAAAAACTCGCCTAACTGATTCAATTAGACGAGTTTTATTATAAATGGAGAATGAAATTATTTTTTCAATCCTGCAATATTTTCTTTCAATGTTTTGATTTTGCTTTCTGCATCCGCTTTCTTGTTGCGCTCAACTTCAACAATTTCTGGCTTGGCATTGGCTACAAAACGTTCGTTGCTCAATTTCTTATCTACAGAAATAAGGAAACCTTCTAAGTATTTGATTTCAGTCTCCATTTTTTCTATTTCAGCTTCTATGTCAATGGTGTCTCCTAGTGGAACTGCATATTCGGTAGTGCCTACCAAGAAAGCTGCCGAAGTAGCATCTTTAGATGTTGCACTTGCAAGTGAAGTTAAGTTACACATTTTGGTAATCACTGAGTCTAATGCAGTGTCATGGTTGCCAATCACTTCAAGAGAAAGAGCATCTTTGTTCGGGATGTTTCTTTGAAGACGAATTGTACGTACTCCAGCAACTACCTCTTTGGTTTTGTCAAATGCTTTCAAGAGTTCTTCATCTACCGAAGATTCTTTCAACCATTCTGCATACATGATGCTTTCTCCATCTTTGCGAGTAGAAAGTGCTTGCCACAATTCCTCTGTGATGAATGGCATATATGGATGCAACAGACGAAGCAATGAGTCGAAGAAACCAAGAGTAGCCTCATATGTTTTTCGGTCTATTGGTTGCTGATAAGCTGGTTTCACCATCTCTAGATACCAAGACGAAAACTCATCCCAAAACAGTTTGTACAATGACATTAGAGCCTCTGATAAGCGGTATTTGCTAAATGATTCATTCACTTCTGCAACCGTTTTGGCTAATATGTTTTCGAACCATTTGATGGCTTTTGCTGCCGATTCGGGTTGCTCAATGCTGTCGCTGATTTCCCATCCTTTTACTAGGCGGAATGCATTCCAAATTTTGGTGTTGAAATTACGTCCTTGTTCACAAAGTGATTCGTCGAACGGAAGATCGTTCCCTGCAGGAGCAGTTAACATCAATCCCATACGGACACCATCTGCACCAAAGCGCTCTATCAATTCTAGTGGCTCAGGAGAGTTTCCTAGAGATTTAGACATCTTGCGTCCGAGCTTGTCACGTACTATTCCTGTGAAATACACATTGTGGAAACAAGCATCGTTCTTGTATTCGTATCCAGCCATAATCATACGAGCTACCCAGAAGAAAATAATATCTGGCCCAGTAACCAAGTCGCTGGTAGGGTAGTAATATTTCATTTCTTCGTTGTCAGGATTATTGATTCCATCAAACAATGAGATAGGCCACAACCATGATGAGAACCAAGTATCTAAGCAATCTTCATCTTGTCGTAGATCAGACAATTGAAGATTGTTGTCTCCTGTTTCTTTTCTCGCTTTTTCCAATGCTAAAGCATCTGTTTCGGCAACTACTTATCCTCCATTTGGAAGGAAGTAGGCAGGAATACGATGCCCCCACCACAATTGGCGACTGATACACCAATCTTTGATGTTTGTCATCCAGTGGCGATACGTATTTTTCAGATTGGCAGGGTAGAACTTGATGTTGTCGTTTTCAACATTGTTAAGTGCTGGTTTAGCCAAATCTTCCATTTTCAAGAACCATTGCATAGATAGCTTAGGCTCGATAGGGACATGTGTACGCTCCGAGTATCCAACTTTGTTGGTATAGTCTTCCGCTTTCTCTAGCAGTCCAAGTTCTTGCAAATCTTTTGCAATTTGCTTGCGAACATCAAATCTGTCCATGTCTTTGTATTGCAAGCCATGTTCGTTTAATGTTCCATTATCGTTGAAAATATCTATTACTTCAAGATTGTATTTTTCACCCAACACGTAGTCATTCACATCATGAGCAGGAGTTACTTTCAAACATCCTGTTCCGAATTCGATATCTACATATTCGTCTTCGATGATAGGCACAACACGGTTAGCGATAGGTACTATCACTTTTTTCCCTTTCAGGTGAGCTGTTTTAGGGTCGTTAGGGTTTATACAAACTGCAATATCTCCAAAAATAGTTTCTGGACGAGTGGTTGCAATTACAGCATAATCTTCTGAACCTTCAATTTTATATTTTAGATAAAAAAGTTTTCCATGTTCTTCTTTATGGATTACCTCCTCATCCGATAGAGCAGTCTTGGCAACGGGATCCCAGTTTACCATACGTACTCCACGATAAATCATTCCTTTGTTGTGCAAGTCCACAAAAACTTTTAGTACACTTTCGGAGCGAATTTCGTCCATCGTGAAAGCTGTTCTGTCCCAATCGGCAGATGCTCCCAATTTCTTCAATTGCTCAAGAATGATTCCTCCATATTGGTCTGTCCAAGCCCAAGCATGTTTTAAGAACTCTTCACGAGTAAGGTCGGTCTTCTTGATGCCCTCTTTGGCTAATTTGTCCACTACTTTGGCTTCGGTAGCAATAGAGGCATGATCTGTACCTGGAACCCAGCAAGCATTTTTGCCCATCATACGTGCACGACGGACTAGAATATCCTGAATAGTATTGTTCAACATATGCCCCATGTGCAACACACCAGTTACGTTTGGAGGTGGTATGACGACAGTGAAAGGCTCACGGTTGTCGGGCTCAGAACGAAAGAGTTTATGTTCGAGCCAGTATTTATACCACTTGTCTTCTACTTCCGCAGGATTGTACTTACTTGCTATTTCCATAATTATTAATAAATTGTGAGTTCTAAAGTGAACTATTTTCTTATTTGAACTTGCAAAAATACAAAATAATCTAATCATACAGTATTTTAAGTTCTAATTGTAAGTCACAAAATATCATTTGTTTCGTCTTACTTAGTGATATATTGTTTATTTTGAAGTGAAACAT
This sequence comes from Dysgonomonas sp., assembly GCA_030151105.1. Taxonomy (GTDB): domain Bacteria; phylum Bacteroidota; class Bacteroidia; order Bacteroidales; family Dysgonomonadaceae; genus Dysgonomonas. Next base: position 157 of record JASLEN010000010.1, on the reverse strand, counting down.
AAAACTTATAAAACCATGCGCAAAATATTTACACTTTCTGTTATTCTTACTTTGCTGTTTGCCTCGTGTGACAATACAAGAACTCCACAAGTGGTATATGATGATACTATATCTGATACTTTGACAATGAATACTATGTTGGAGGATACGACAAAAG
>JASLEN010000003.1 GCA_030151105.1 Dysgonomonas sp. | reverse complement strand
GATGGTAGCAAAAATCAATACTGGCTCATCACTTTTTGGTGCTTTATCCTACAATCAAGAAAAGTTGGACACAGAAGAAGCCAAAATTCTATATTCAAATCCCATCATGCAAGAGTCCGATGGGGACTACAATATGTATCTCAATACAAAATCATTTGAGCCGTATCTAATGGCAAACAACAAGACCGAAAAACCAGTGCTACATATTTCGCTCAATCCACATCAGATGACAAACATTCAGTTGAGCAAATGATAAACATCGCTCAGGAGTATATTACAAAATGGGATATGGCGACCAGCCTCATATTGTCTACAAACATGAAGATTTGGATAGACATCATCTACACATTGTCAGTGTCAATGTGGACGAAAATGGTAAGAAACTCAATAGTAATTACGATTATAAACGCTCCAAAGACATCACTAGAGAACTTGAAAAGAAATATGACTTACTTCCAGCTGAGAAAAAAGTAGCAGTTGAAAAGCTAGAATTGAAGAGGGTAAACCCTAAAGCTGGTGACATCAAAAAGCAAGTATCTAATACTACCAAAACTTTGATGAAAACCTATCGTTTTCAGAGTGTCAATGAATACAGACCTTTGCTATCAGTTTATGGATTGACTGTGGAAGAAGTAAAGGGAGAGGCAAAAGGCAAAGCCTATCATGGCTTAGTGTATTCTGCTTTGGATAAGAAAAGAAACAAAGTTGGCAATCCATTCAAGTCCTCGTTATTGGGAAAAGATGTAGGTATATCAGCTCTAAATAAACGAATAGCTTATTATAAAAAGCATCTGAAAGATAACCCTCCTTATCAGAAAACAAAAGAGGTCGTTGCATCAATCTTAGCTAACCAACCAAGTAGAAAGCAATTTGAAAAGGACTTATTGCAGAATGGCATTTCTGTCTTATTCAGAGAAACAACGTTCGACGGAACGAAGAGTAGTCAAAATGCAGACAAGCGAATCTATGGAGTAACCTTTATAGACCATGAAAGTAAAAATGTATTCAATGGCTCCAAACTAGGTAAAGAGTTTTCAGCTAACACTTTCCAAGAACTATTCAATGGAAGTAGTAAAGACCAGCCTTTTGAAAGCAAATCATTTGAAGATTTTACAGAGCAACATGACAATGCTGTTGATGCTGTGGCTGGTTTATTTGCTATGGAGCAACATGGAGAAAACTATGAGGAAATTGCTTTTGCAAATAGGATGAAACGCAAGAAACCACGCAAAGGAAGAAGATTATAAGAAATTCAAAATCATGAGTCCATCAGTATCTTCTACATATTTAAAGCCGAATTTTTCATATAAGTTCCTAGCTATGGTGTTTTCAAACTCGACACTAAGACTTATAGTAGGAACTTCACGTTTTGTAGCCTCTTCAATAGCAAGTTTCAACAATTTTGCACCAAATCCAAGATTGCGATATTCTGGGAATATGGAGACACTCAATTCAGGAGTATCTTCTCCCCAAAATGCAAAACTTGGGTCATTTTCTTTGAAGAATTTTAGCCAGACGTCGCCCAATACTTGTTGATGTTTTTGAAGGATGAACCCAAAGTCTTCACTATTCCAAGTATTATAATAGTGGTTGAATTTAGGATTAGAATCTATATCTGAAAAACTGAATCTATCAGTTTCCCAATTAAGATTGTAAAGTGTAGCCAATCTTAAAATAGTAAGATCATCTTTTATTACAGGTCTTATAATCAACATATATAAGCTTTAATTAAAACAAAAGTAACAATTTTAAAATAGAATATTATGCAAAATGAAGACGATTTGAGAGGACTTGCCAAAGTCATGGAACTTATGCGAGCCATAAGTATCCTGTTTGTGGGGATACATATTTATTGGTTTTGTAACCAATTCATTAGAGATGTAGGCATCAACATTGGTGTAGTGGATTCTTTACGTTGACTCTTAGGCTCTTTTAGCCAATAGTAATAACTGCTACGAGATACTTTTAAGACCTGGCACATCATTTCAATCCGCCATCTTGATCGATGTTCATTTATGAATCGATAGATTACAGATCGCTCCTGGAAATGACGCCCATAGCCTTTTATATAATCTCATGTTCTTGTTGTAGACGAGCATCCTCTTTCTTGAGCTGAGCAAATGCTTTAGCATCATCACTCACTGCTGTATTACCTTTATTTGGGAAGCTTTCAGCCCCTTTAATCTTATATTGGCTCCGCCAGCTGTAGAGCTGCTTTACTGAGATTCCTAGCTCACGAGCAAACTGAGTCATATTATCTCTGTCATAACTGAGCTTAACGGCATTCTCTTTAAACTCTCGGTCGTATACTTTTCTTTGTTTCATTGGATAAAGATAGTTTTTTATCCCTTAACTAGTTATGCAGGTAAAGTTAGCAAGTCCAAGTGACGATTAAACCAATTAATTACTCATAAAAAAATCGAAAATCCAAAATATTTGCTACCTATATCGTTAAATTTACTTCACAAAAAATCCAGCAAGATTGTCTTAACTCTTGCTGGATTTATAAATTAGTTTAGTATAAACTACTCGTTTCTGTTACTCTACTAGAGCTCTAATTTTAATATCACGAACCATAGCAAAACCTGTAGGAGCTGTAAGTACAGTGTATCTAATATAGCGTATTTTTTGTACATCTTTCAGGTAACAGTTCTGTCCTTTATCATCGTTAGCAAGTATGATTGAAGTACCAAAATCGTGCCATTCCACTAGATCCATACTTCCTTCTACCTGAACTGGTGTAGGGCCATTGTTGTTGTTCTTGCGTTTAAAGCTTACCAATACAGTTGGGATGACTTCTTGCTTGAGGTCAAAAATAATCCACTGCGGAAGTGCAGAGCCTC
>JASLEN010000347.1 GCA_030151105.1 Dysgonomonas sp. | reverse complement strand
GTGTAGAACCAGTGAGTAAGGAAGAGGACACAAAGGGAACTGTAAAACAAGACTTAAAGGACTTGTTTCGTAATGCACCTTGGTGGATATTGGTAGCAACTGGCTTGGCAGCGTTGTTATTTAATGCTGTACGAGATGGGGTAGCAATATACTATTTTAGAGACTACGTTCAGTTTGCATATCGTATGCCTGTAACAGGATGGGATATGACAACAATTTACTTTTTGGTGGGGCAAGCAGCAAACTTGTTAGGTGTTGTTCTAGCTCCTATACTCTCCCTAAAATATGGAAAGAGAAATACTTATATGATAGCTATGGCTATGGCAGGATTGCTTAGCGTCGTATTCTTTTTTGTCCCTAATCATATTGGCTGGATATTGCTGATGCAATTGCTGATTTCAGTTTGTGCTGGATATGTATTGCCTTTGCTTTGGAGTATGTTTGCCGATATTGTAGATTATCACGAATTGAAAACGAATCGTCGTTCCTCTGGTCTGATTTTCTCTTCATCGTCTATGTCTCAGAAATTAGGTTGGGCATTAGGAGCTGCTCTTACGGGGTGGACACTATCCATTTTTGGCTACAATCCAGACTTAGCAAGGCAAACAATGGAAACCGTATTTGGAGAACGCTTGATGATCAGTCTCATTCCTGCAATATGCTGTGTGCTGGCGTTCTTTGGTATGCTGATGTATCCACTCTCGGAAAAGAGAGTCCAAGAAATATCGGAAGAACTAGAGGAGAAACGAAAGAATGAGACTTTGTCTTAGTCCTCTTGTAGTAGTAAATTATAGTCTCATCATGTCTGTTTATTTCGTTTAGGTAATATTCTTTTGGGTGTGTCTATTTTTAATTAGGAGTTGGGTAGAACTTGTTTGAGAGATCTAATTTTAGATTGAGATTTTTATTTTTCACTTTACTTTATTCTAGTTAATACACGTGTGAAAAAAGTATTATGTTATGCTAAAATTATACTTGCCAAAAGCCTTCTCTTACCCTAAATTTGCCCAACACTAGTTTGACCTGCAAATATAATACCATGAAAATAATAATTAATATGACCAAGTATAAAAAATGTCTTCTTTTATATTCTCTGTTTTCTCTATTTTCGTTAGTCACTTTGGCTCAAGTCGATTTAGTTAAAGATAGTAAGGCTGTTTCTAGAATAGTTGTAGATCAAACTAAAGTAGCAGACAAACAGGCAGCACTCTTGTTACAAGATTTTGTGCAACGTATATCTTCTGCAAAGTTACCTATAGTAGAACCCAAAACTGATCTACGCAAGGGAGATGTCCTAATTGGAAGCTTTCAGTTGCCTATCGATAATTTTGATAAAGCTAAAATAGGCAAAGATGGATTCTATATGACAACGCAAAACAACATGTTGCGAATAGTAGATACTGAAGGCAAAGGGCTTGTATATGGAGTTGTTTCGTTACTTGAAGACTATCTGGGCGTGCGCTACTATGCTGCAGATGCCTACACTCTGACAAAGAGCAATAATATTAGCATTCCAACTATAGAGGGAAGACTAGAAAATCCATCCTTTGCATACCGACAAACTCAAGCATACAGTTTGAGTGACCCGATATATAAGTTGTGGCATCGCTTAGAAAGTCCTAATGAGGTATTTGCTGCAAATTATTGGGTACACACTTTTGATCCTTTGTTGCCATCTAAAAAATATGGAGAGTCTCATCCTGAATACTATGCACTCATCAATGGAGAAAGGCGTCCAGGTTGGGCTAGTCAATGGTGTTTGACAAATCCAGATGTTTTTGACATTGTAGCCAATAGAGTCGATTCTATTTTCAAAGCAAACCCAGACAAACGGATAATATCTATCAGTCAAAATGATGGACATGATACTTATTGTACATGTCCCAAATGTGATGAAGTCAATCAACGAGAGGGAAGTCAATCAGGAACTATAATAGAATTTGTAAATAAATTGGCAACCAAGTTTCCAGACAAGGAATTTTCTACGCTTGCTTACATATATTCTGTAGCACCACCCAAACATATCAAACCATTGCCCAACGTAAACATTATGCTATGTAATATAGAGTGTTCGCGAGAAGTCCCACTAGCTGAAAACGAATTGGGGCAGCAGTTTATTAGAAATATGGAGGGTTGGGCAAAGATATCAGATAACATTTTTGTTTGGGATTATGGTATCGATTTTGACAGCTATCTGTCTCCATTCCCCAATCTGCATGTCTTAAAACCTAATATGCAGCAGTTTAAGAAAAATAAAACAACTATGCATTTTTCACAAATAGCAGGAAGCAAAGGGGGCGATATGTCAGAGTTGAGATCTTATCTTGCAGCCAAGTTGATGTGGAATGTAGATGCTGATGCGGATCTTATTATCAAAGAATTTCTTGATGGATATTATGGAAAAGAGGCAGCGCCTTACTTGTACGATTACCTAAAACTGAGAGAAGGTGCACTGATGGGAAGCAATATTCCTCTTAGATTGTACGATACGCCTGTGTCTCACAAAAATGGTATGCTCAACAAATGGATGCAACAACGGTATATAGAACTCTTCGATAAGGCAGAAGAAGCGTCTAAAAGTAACCAGTTATACTATGACAGAGTAAAAGAATGCCGACTTGTGATTCAATATTCCGAACTAGAAACTGCTCATACCTATGTGATTGATAATCCTAAAACATTAGGCAATAAACTAGATTTCTTTCGTAATAGGGCTCAAGAGTTAGGCGTGTCGATACTCGATGAACAAGGTAAAATAATAAATGACTACTGTGATAGCTATAAAGCTAGATATTTGACAGCACGAGACAATAATTTGGCAAAAGATGCCAAAGTGAATTTCTTGATTCCTCCTCATGCTCCGTATAATATCAACTACGCTACATCGCTTACTGATGGTATACTAGGTGCTATGGCTCCTAGTGGCGAATGGATAGGCTGGCAAAATCAAGATGGAGAATTTGTTTTAGACTTAGGGGCTAGTAAACAGATACAGGGTATAGAGATAGACTTTCTGCAACGCTTGGGTTCATGGGTTTTATTGCCCAAAAGCGTTACTTGGTATGTGTCTGATGACAATGAAAAATTTAAAGAAGTCAAACAACAAGATATCCCAGAGGATAGAGATACTAGAACAAAGTTTGTTAGTATTTCATCACCTGCTTCACAAAGTGTGCAAGCGAGATATATCAAATTTAAGATAGAAACTATAGGCCTTTGCCCATCATGGCACTTGGCAGTTGGGCATCCAGCTTGGTTTCTGATAGATGAAGTATTTGTGTATTAGTCACCAATAAAGATAATAAGACAGGAGAAGGAGTAAGTGCAAAAAGTATTATCATATGCTAAGATTGTACTTGTCGATTTGTCCTCAACCCATTACTTTCACAATAACATTTTAAAAGTTTTTTTAACTAATTAATCCAAATCTAATATGATGAAAAAAATTAATACTCTACTGTTAGTATTGTGGTTATTCGTCGCTACCGTGGTCGCCCAGACTAGTACTATTTCTGGGATTGTGGTAGAAGAAGGAACCAATAGCCCATTGATTGGAGTGTCTGTAAAGCTTGTAGATGCTAGCACACCAACCGCAACAATGACTGATATTGATGGTAAATTTTCCATTAACGCTAAAGTAGGAGATAAGCTTGAGTTCTCGTTTGTGGGAATGTTACGCCAAACATTAAAAGTGGAATCTGCTAGCACAATGCATGTTACGATGGAATACGATGCAGTTATGCTAGAGGGAGTAGTAGCTATAGGATACGGAACCGTTAAAAAGAGTGACCTATCGGGTGCTGTAGCTGCCATATCGGGTAAAGACCTCAATGTGGCTGTCGCTAAAAGTGCTGCATCTGCTCTGCAAGGAAAAGTGGCAGGAGTGCGTGTGAGTAATATGTCAGGAGCACCAGGTGAAGGAATGAACATAGATATCAGAGGGGTGAAGAATCTTTCAGCACAACCTCCTTTATATGTCATTGATGGTGTATATGGCGATATTAATATTCTAGATCCTACTGATATTGAGAGTCTTCAGGTATTGAAGGATGCATCAGCAGCAGCTATTTATGGATCAAGAGCCGCTAATGGTGTAGTGCTGATCAAAACGAAAACAGGAAGAAAAGACTCTCCAACTAAATTAAGTCTAAACGTACAAACAGGTATTCAGCAACTATCCAAAAAACTAAAAGTGATGGATGGGGGGCAATGGCAAGAATTTGCAAGACAGACTATGGGTAGAGATTATAGCAGCAATGTCAATACCGACTGGCAAGATGAACTATACCGCACTGCGGCTACCTATAAAGTAAATCTTGGAATATCGGGTGGTGCAAACTCCTCTACCTACGACTCGTCTATTGGTTATTACTCTCAAGATGGAATTATGATTAATTCTGGTTACGAGTCAGTAAACTTGAGAATGAAATCGGAGCATTCTTTTATTGATAACCGATTGACTATTGGGCAGTCTATTTTATTTAAAACAGGAAAACAAAAAACAGGAAATAACGGAGCACTTGTGCATCAAGCAATACAGATGATTCCAACTATACCAGTGTACGATTCGGAAAGAGAGTACGGATGGGGTGGTGGAGAATCTTGGATGGCTAATATTCCAAACCCTGTAGGTGATGCATATGTAAATAGTGGTTTTGCAGCAAACAATATACGAAGTACAGAAGCTTTGATCAATGCATATATGTCTCTAAAAATTTATGACAACCTAGTCTATAAAGTAAACTTAGGTTTTTCGAAAGATCATTTTCAACAATTTGGAGAAAAACTTCCTTATGACTTTGGACGAGTGGTAAGCCATGGACACGAAGTGAAGGCTGGTTCTACAAACGAGGATATGTGGATGTTGGAGAATACTCTCAACTATGACAAAACCTTTGGAAAACACAACGTTTATGCTCTACTTGGTTATTCTGCCGAAAGCTTTACTCAGCGAGTTGTTAATGCATCAGGTACAGATATACCATTAGGAATATCCGTAGTTAATGGAGGTAAGACAGCAACAGGAAACAGTTCGAGAAGCGACGAAACAGGGGCTTCATATTTTGCTCGTCTAATGTATAGCTATGATTCTCGATATATGTTATCAGCATCCATCCGTAGAGATGGTTCTTCTAAGTTTGAGAGTGGCAAAAGATGGGGTTCTTTCCCATCAGTATCAGTAGGATGGAATATTCACAATGAGGCATTCGCTGAAGGCCTCAAACCAGCTGTAGATGAGTTGAAGTTTCGTGCAAGTTATGGTAAACTAGGGAACAAGGTAGGTGTTCCACGATATGCTACGCAAAGCCGAGTGTCTTCGGGGATAAACTATCTACAAGCTCAAGAGTGGTGGAAAGGACAAATGTCAGGCATAAACTGGGTATCTCCTAAAGATTTGAAATGGGAAACTAGCGAAACATATAATGTTGGATTGGATCTAGCGACGCTAAACAATAGTTTGTTGTTCACTACTGATCTATTCATTGCTGACAACAAAGACATCTTACTAGCAATCCCTATGCCACAATCGGCTGGGCTAAATGGACAGCCTACACTAAATGCAGGTACATTTAGAAATAAAGGTGCTGAATTTTCGGTTACCTATCGTAATTCGACAGCCAATGGTTTCTTTTATAGTGTAACAGGTAATGCAACCTACCTGAACCAAAAGATGAAGGAAATTACTATAGGTGGTGAAACAGCTATTCCTGGTTTCAGCCCACAAGGCTTGGGTACAGTAACCTATGCCAAGTTGGGTCGTCCAGCTTCGGGAATGTATCTAGTAGAAACTGATGGAATCTTCCAAACCCAGGCAGAAGTTGATGCGTATGTAAATTCGCAAGGGGAACGAGTTACTATTTTTGGTAAACTACCCAAAGTAGGAGATATGCGCTATAAGAATGTGAATGACGATGCCGAAATCAACAATGAAGACGCCACTTATCAAGGTAGTGGGATACCTAACTGGACATTTGGTATTAGTGCAAACTTCGAATATAAAGGTTTCGATCTAGGATTATTCTTTGATGCTGTAGCAGGAAACAAGATTTACAACTTTACCAAAAGAAGAATGTATAATACTAGCGAAGTGTTCAACTATTCGCCAGATGTATTTGACTCTTGGACTGAAGATAATAGATCAAACACATTACCTAAATATGGAGGAAACGACAATGGAAATCACAATGTGATGACAACACGCTGGCTAGAAAATGGATCGTACTTTAGACTAAGAACGCTAGACTTCGGATATACTTTGCCAAAAAGCTTACTGTCTAAAATTAAACTAGATAATGTACGTGTATATACTTCGTTCGAAAACTTGTTTACTATCACAGGCTATTCTGGCTATACTCCAGACTTAGGCTCGGCTGATGGTGGGGCACTTAATATTGGAGTAGATCATGGACGCTATCCTCTACCTCGAATCATGTCTCTAGGAATTCAAATAAACTTGTAAAAGAAAAATCATGAAAAAAATACATATATATATATTGGCAGGTCTATTAGCCCTAGGGGCAATGTACAGTTGCTCTGATAGTTTTTTGGACAAAGTAGATCCTAACCACAATACAGAGAACGACTTTTGGAAAACTTCAAAAGATGCTTTAGATGCCCTACCTACAGTGTACTCGCCTATCAGAGGGCAGATGTATGGTTACTTTAGTGCCTTTGAGGGAGGATATCAAAATCTGATAACTAGAGCAGATGACGTGTGGGCTGTACACGACGATCCTGAATCGTGGCAGGTAACGATATTTGCCAATACTCCTAACAATCCCAAAAATGATTGGAGCTATTTGTATAGAGGAATACACAGGGCCAACTACTATTTGCAGAATGTGGAGAAAATAGCTGACATGGATAATGCAGTGAGAGAAGGCTACAAAGGAGAAGTTTATTTCTTAAGAGGGCTTCAATATTTTCTAGTCGTTACTAATTTCGAAAAGGGTGTGCTACGTACTACGCCAGTTTCGTTGACTAACGAAGTGTTGTCTCCTGCTGTAGAGTCAGCTGAACTATGGATGCAAGTCGAAAAAGACTTGACAGCTGCAGCTGAAAGATTGCCTGTAAAGCGTCCTGAGACTGAGGCTGGACGAATAATAAAGAGTGCTGCTGTGGCATATCTTGGAAAAGCATATCTCGAACAAGGTAAATTGGATGAAGCATACAAGCAATTCAATCGTTTGATTAATGATCCTGATAACGAAGGGTTCAACCATCAATTGATGCCTAACTATAAGGACAATTTTACTGAAGACAAGGAGTTTAACGCTGAGTCGATTTATGAGATAAATTACTATCCACATGGTACTGCAGGTGCTTGGGGGCAAGAAGACGACAATTCCGTACAGGGAATGGCTTTGCCAAACTTCTTTGGGTCGCCTATCTCAGGGGGATGGTTTAAAGTAATGCCTACACCATACATTATAAAAGAATATCTGAAAGAAGAAAGACCTAGTGGTTCCGACACTCGCTTTGATAAGCGTATGTATGCAAACTTCTTTTTCGATTACTCAGATTATGAGGCTAACTTGACAAACGCTGACATCAAAAATGAAGTATGGTATGGTGATGGGACTGAGGAAAATCCAGGACATACATTCAACGCTATGTGGACAAGCACGTATCAAAAGCGTACTACAGCCCCAACATTTCCAGGTTTTCCTACTATTGATGGTGTGAAAGGACGTTTTTTGCCTAAAAAATATACCGCATATTATTCGACCTCTAAAAATGGGGATAGCATGTACAGTCCTGGTGCTACTGGGCTCAATCTAAGGGTGATGAGATATGCTGAGGTATTGCTTATGCAAGCCGAAGTAGCTATCAAACTCAATAACCTGGATGAAGCTAAAGTATTAATTAATAAAATTAGAGAAAGAGCAGGATTAAGCACTACAAAAACATGGAGCGGTAGTGATGACTTGTGGAAAGAAATGCAACATCAAAAACTGCTAGAATTCTGGTTCGAAGGTCAACGTTTCTATGACCTCAAACGTTGGTATTCATATGATGAAATGAAAGACGTTTTCAAAGCAAACGATGCACAAGGACAAGGCAGATATTACAAACAAGTGACAAAATTAGTTGATGGAAAAGAAGTGCCACAAGTAGATAGCGATGGAGATCCTATTGTAGAAGTAGCAGGCGTAGATGACAACTTCAAACCGAAACATTTAGTCTATCCTGTGCCAGCAGATGAACTAAAGAGAAATACAGATATGACACAACATCCGTTGTGGAGATGATGACAAGTGTATAATGATACGAATAGGCTGCCCTTTATATAGAGGGACAGCCTATTTGTTAAATAAATTACTACTATGAAGATATATAGATTGTTGTATCTGTGGATACTATTAGTTGTTTGTGCATCGTGTAGTGATAGTCACGAAGTGCATAATCAGACTGCTCAAGAGGTAGAACTGACAGAAATAATAAAAGCGGGTAAACTCTTATTAGATGTACAAAAAACACCCAAAGAAGCCCTTTTCCTTTTCGAAGATGCTACTACATACTCATGTTTACTAAGCGATATAGAAGAATTGAAGATAGAGAAAGAGCAATGGAGAACAATGTTGAAATTGAAAGGGTGGGGTAATGAATTGTCTATTCCAACGCTGGGAGATGAACTTAATATCAATGTGCTGCAACAGGTTGTTAATCCATCTGGTTATGCTCCATTATCGGCTCAGGTGATTTTAGACTTACCCGTTGATTGCTACATTATAATGGAGATTCTGTCAAATGACACCAAGTATCCGTCTTATACTCATTTGTTTGATAGTGAATACTCTAAAAGACATAATCTCGATATTCATGGTTTATATGAAAATCAGGTTAACACAATACTCCTACATATGACAGACCGAAAAGGGACTGTGCGTGCAACTGACAAGATAGAATTGAAGACCGAGACTATACAATTTGCTAAACCTACAATAAGTTTAGAGATATCAAAACTTGATAAGATAGAGGAGGGTATGACTTTGATAAGCTATGTAGGTGACCACGAATACGATACTTCTCGCCCGTTTATGATAGACCATGCAGGCAAAATAAGGTGGGCACTTGACCTTAAGAAACATCCACAATTGCAAAATTTTGCTGCTTGTACGGGCTTAAAGAGATTGAAAAATGGAAACTTTATGACGGCAAGTATCAGAAATGGGTATATCTATGAGCTAGATATGTTCGGTACACTCATCAACTCTTGGAGTATCGATTATCCCAAATATGATTTCCATAGAGATATTATCGAGCTTCCTAACGACAACTTTGTATTGGCTGTAACCAAAGCTGGCAGCACAAATAAAAAAGGTGAATATGCCATCTTAGACTATATGATTGAAGTAGATAGAGCGACGGGGAAGGTCGTGACAGAGTGGGATTTCAAAGAGTCGATGGAAGAAGAGCGTGCCGATTTTACAGATAAATACAC
>JASLEN010000492.1 GCA_030151105.1 Dysgonomonas sp. | reverse complement strand
GATTACAAATCACGTGCTCTGGCCAACTGAGCTAAAGAGGCAAGTGGGTAAGCAATCTATATCGCGCCGCTACAACCAACTACCCTTGCTGCGATCAAACCCTGGGGGATTCATCAGGAGCTGGCCGTATAGGACTTACCCAGCACAAAAGTAGAACAATATTTCGAAACCACAAAGTTTTGGATACATTTTTTTACTTAAGTTCATTTCATTATATTTGTAGAAGCCTTGTGTTCATCAAGGATTCACTCTTTATCAAAGAGTTAGCAAGGACGGCTAATTTTATAAAATTTGAATAAAAATTTAATATATGACAACTTTAATTGAACGCTTCTTCAGATACGTACAATACGACACTGAATCGAGCACTACAACAGGTACAACACCAAGTACTCCAGGACAATTAGTTTTTGCAAAAGAACTAGTAAAAGAATTAGAAGAAATAGGATTGGAAGATATTTCTATTGATAAGTATGGCTATATAATGGCTACACTTCCTTCTAATATAGAAAGAGATGTTCCTACAATTGGATTTATTGCTCACATGGATACTAGCCCCGATATGAGCGGAGCAAACATCAAACCACGTATTGAGAAGGAATATAATGGAAAAGAGATTATTTTGAATAAAGAACAAAATATAATTCTTTCTCCAACAGATTTTCCTGAAATGCTTAACTATGTAGGTCAGGACTTGATTGTAACAGATGGTACAACTCTTCTAGGAGCTGATGACAAAGCAGGATTGTCTGAAATTATTACTGCTATTGAGTATTTAAAAAACAATCCTCAAATCAAACATGGAAAAATCAGAATTGGTTTTACACCCGACGAAGAAATAGGACAAGGTGCAGATCATTTTGATGTAGCAAAATTTGGAGCAGACTGGGCTTATACTATTGATGGTGGACAGATTGGAGAATTGGAATATGAAAACTTTAATGCTGCTGGTGTAAAAATTTCTATTCAAGGACGCAGTGTTCATCCAGGTACTGCTAAAGATAAAATGGTAAATGCACTAGTTATTGCAACCAAAATAGCGTCTCTACTACCTGCGAATGAAAGACCTGAGCATACTGAAGGCTATGAAGGATTTTTCCACTTGATGTCTATCAATGGTAATGTGGATGAAGCAACAATGGGATACATTATTAGAGATCATGATAGAGCAAGATATGAAGAACGCAAAAAACTAATTGTAGATGCTATTGCATACATCAATAAGCTTTATCCAGAAAGTACAACTATTGAAGTTACAGATCAATACTTCAATATGAGAGAGAAGGTAGAGCCTGTTCTGCATATTGTTGATCTTGCGCACGAAGCAATGGTAGAAGTAGGGGTAACGCCAATCGTGAAACCAATTAGAGGTGGAACAGATGGTTCTCGCCTGTCTTATATGGGACTACCTTGCCCCAATATTTTTGGAGGAGGACATAACTTCCATGGTAGATATGAGTATGTGCCAGTACAATCAATGGAAAAGGCTGTAGAAGTTATTGTTAAAATAGCAGAGAAAGTTGCAGCAAAATAACTATCTTAGGTACGCTGTTAAATAAAGCAGCGTACCTAATTTCTAAGGTCTCAGACCTATTTATTGTCCATCCAAGTATAGCTGTCATGGATAGTTACGATTTAAGATGTAACATTAAAGATGAACTTTTACGCAATAATTTAATAATACAAAATAATATCATGAAAAAAACACCATTCACGGATAAACACATTGCATTAGGTGCTAAAATGCACGAGTTTGCAGGATATAATATGCCTATAGAATATAGTGGCATCATTGATGAACACAAAGCTGTTGTAGAAGGAGTAGGGGTATTTGATGTTTCGCATATGGGCGAAATATGGGTAAAAGGCTCTCAAGCTCTAGCTTTTTTACAACGTGTAACTACTAATGATGTGTCGAAACTAGAGATAGGAAAGGCTCAGTACACTTGTCTGACTAATCAACATGGTGGAATCATTGATGATATTATTGTATATTATTACGAACCAGAAAAATACATGTTAGTTGTTAATGCATCCAACATTGAAAAAGATTGGAACTGGCTTGTAAAGAATAATACAGAAAAAGCGGAATTAGAAAATGCCTCTGACAAAACTGCACTTCTTGCAATACAAGGTCCTAAAGCATTAGCTACAATTCAAAAGCTGACTAAAGAGGATTTGAGCCAGATTGCACCCTTCAACTTTATAGTTACCCCACTTGATAAATGTGGAGATGGACAAGTAATTATTTCTAACACAGGATATACTGGTGCAGGAGGTTTTGAATTGTACTTCTATCCAGATCAAGGAGAAGCTATTTGGGATGCTATTTTTGAAGCTGGTAAAGAGTTCGACATTAAACCTGCAGGCTTAGGAGCTCGCGACACATTACGCCTTGAGATGTGCTATTGTTTATATGGAAATGAGTTGAATGATGAGCTAACACCTTTAGAAGCTGGACTAGGTTGGGCTACTAAATTTGTGGAAGGCAAAAATTTCATAGGACGTGCCGTTCTAGAAGATCAAAAAAGAGAAGGAGTAGCCAAAAAACTTTGTGCTTTCAAACTTGATGAGCGTGGCATTCCTCGTACAGGTTACGAAATTGTAAATGACAAAGGAGAAGTGATAGGAAATGTAACTTCGGGAACAATGTCTCCACTCACCAAAGAGGGTATTGGGATGGGCTACGTGCGCACTGAATACGCAAAGGCAGATACATCTATAGGTATTAGAATCAGAAATAAAGACATAAAAGCAACTATTGTAAAAGCTCCTTTTAGAAAATAAGGAAAAATCTATTCTTTAAATAATAAAGCGCTGCTAAATTAATTTAGCAGCGCTTTATTTATAACCTTTGTTTCATCAAAAAGTCCTACCTATTCCAATTATTTCTGAGGTTTTTTACATGAATCATCCTTACATTCTTTTTTCTCTTTCTTAGTATCTTCTTTTTTCTTTCCGCCATCTTGTGCTAAAACTACTCCAGAAGTACCTAAAAAAGCAAAACACATGAAGGATGTCATTAAAATCTTTCGCATAATTTGTAATAGTATTTAATTAGTTCAATTGATGTACCAACAAATATATGAATTACAAAATAAGATACAAGTTAACAGGAGTTAAAGATTTACGATCCTTGATATTTTCTATCTTTATTAATATTCAAATCGTCCAAATTCACTTTCTATAACTAATTCAGTTTTATCCAATTTTTCAACATATCCTACAATCTGTGCATCAATGCCAAACGACTTCGAGATTTCGATAACCTCTTGTGCATATTCTGGAGCTAAATAAACTTCCATGCGATGCCCCATATTAAATACCTTATACATCTCTTTCCAATCTGTGCCCGATTGCTCATGAATCAGTTTAAAAAGAGGAGGAACAGGAAACATATTATTCTTTACAATCTTTACATTTTCAACAAAATGCAACACTTTCGTCTGAGCACCACCAGAACAATGTATCATCCCATGAATCTGTGGACGCAATTTTTCCAATATTTGTTTAATAACAGGAGCATAAGTACGAGTAGGAGAGAGTACTAGCTTTCCAGCATCGATACCCAAACCATCTATTTGATCTGTTAACTTCACATTACCAGAATAAACTAAATCTTTAGGAATTGTATTATTATAACTTTCTGGATATTTCTCAGCCAAATAATTCGAAAAAACATCATGACGAGCAGAAGTCAAACCATTGCTACCCATTCCTCCATTGTATTCTTTTTCGTAAGTTGCTTGTCCACTTGAAGATAAGCCAACGATAACATCACCACCTTGGATTTTGTGATTAGAAATGACATCCTCACGTTTCATTCTACAAGTTACTGTGCTATCTACAATTATTGTGCGTACCACATCACCTACATCAGCAGTCTCTCCACCAGTGGGATATGCTCCAACTCCCATTTTTTTAAGTTCCTCGCAAAGCTCATCTGTTCCATTGATTATTTCAGAAATCACTTCTCCTGGAATCAGCATTTTATTGCGACCAATTGTTGATGAAACCAAAATGTTATCTGTAGCACCTACACACAACAAATCATCAATATTCATTATCAATGCATCTTGTGCAATACCTTTCCAAACAGAAAGATCTCCTGTTTCTTTCCAATAAATATAAGCAAGTGAAGATTTTGTACCAGCACCATCAGCATGCATGATGTTGCAATACTCAGGGTCACCAGCCAATATATCGGGTATAATTTTACAAAAAGCTTTAGGAAATATTCCCTTATCAATGTTCTTTATTGCATTGTGTACATCCTCTTTGGACGCTGATACACCTCTCTGATTATAACGTTGATCACTCATATCTCATTTATTTTAAAATAAAAACAGCCTGCAACAAACTTACAGGCTATTTCTAATATATTTTCAATGTGCTAAATTAAAAATTAATAGTCTTTTACTTCCCAACCAAGAGCACTAGCCCCAAGTACAGCAGCATCACTTTCTTTTAATTCAGACATCAATAGTCTAATCTTATTCTTGAAGATAGGAAGCATATTTTCTTCCATATGTTTACGCACAGGATCAAAAACTAGTTTGCCCGCTTTTGTCAATCCTCCAAATAGAATAATTGCTTCTGGGCTTGTGAATGCCACAAAGTTTGCAAATGCTTCTCCTAATAGTTGACCTGTAAACTCAAATATTTCTTTTGCCAATTTATCTCCTTGAATTGCTGCATCATATACATCTTTTGATGTAATATCCTCAGGTTTCATATTACGAAGAATACTAGGCTCTTTACTATTTTCTAAAAATTCTCTAGCACTACGAGCAACACCCGTAGCCGATGTATAAGTCTCTAGACAGCCTTTCAATCCACATCCACAAGTACGTCCATCACGTCTTATAGTTGTGTGTCCAAGCTCACCAGCAAATCCATCATGACCATAAACTAGTTGTCCATTAACTACAACACCACTTCCTACACCTGTACCTAAAGTTATTACCAAGAAATCCTTCATTCCTCTAGCAGCACCATAGGTCATTTCACCAATAGCAGCGGCATTAGCATCATTTGTAAGCTCCACTGGAACGTGCAACTTATCAGACAACATTTGAGACAATGGAATAACCCCTTTCCAAGGTAGATTAGGAGCAAACTCTATGCATCCAGTAAAATAGTTTCCGTTAGGAGCACCAACTCCAACACCTTTGATATTATTGGTACCACCAACTTGATCTATTATTTTTTGTACACCTTCAGCTAGTGCATCTACATATTCGTTGATTTCCTTGTGCACACCAGTCTTAATAGATCCTTGGTTAATGATTTGACCACGTTTGTCAACAATACCAAAAACTGTATTTGTACCACCAATATCTATACCTATTGCATATGGTTTGTCCATGATAATTATTTAAGTTAATTGTACAATGAAATTTTATTTGATTTTTTAAGCAATGCAAATATAACTATTCTATCATAAAAAAGTAATAAAAGGCTTTAAAATCGTAATACCTTTTTAATTTTTTTTAAAATAGATGTCTAATATCTCCTTTGCAGCTGCAAAAGAGCTAATCTTTGAGTCCAAAACTAACTTTTCAGATTCAACTAGCTTACTTTTTACATTTTCATTATTATAAAAATTACTTTTTAGCTGCTCATTTATTGTCTCATACATCCAATATTTAGCTTGAGAGTTCCTCTTATAATCAAAATAGCCATTTTTCTTTACAAAAGCGATGTATTCGTCTATCATATCCCATACTTCTTTGATTCCCAAAGCATAATAACCAGAATATGTTAATACTTTGGGTGACCATCCCGAATCAGGAAGAGGGAAAAGATGTAGGGCATTCTTAAAATGTGAACGAGCTAAATCCGCTTTAGGTATATTATCACCATCAGCCTTATTAATTACAATTCCATCAGCCATTTCCATTATTCCACGCTTAATCCCTTGTAATTCATCCCCAGTACCAGCCAACTGCAATAATAAAAAGAAATCTACCATCGAATGCACAGCCGTCTCTGACTGTCCCACACCAACAGTTTCGATAATAATACGATCAAAACCAGCAGCTTCACACAGAATAACACTTTCACGAGTTTTACGTGCAACACCTCCTAAAGATCCAGCAGAAGGAGAGGGACGAATGAATGCATTCACCTCTGTACTAAGTTTTTCCATTCTAGTTTTATCTCCTAAAATACTTCCTTTTGTAATTTCGCTTGATGGATCAATTGCCAAAACAGCAACTTTATGTCCCTGATTAACAAGATGTACACCAAAAGTATCAATAGATGTACTTTTACCTGCTCCTGGTACTCCAGTTATTCCAATTCGTAATGCATCGCCAGAG